>CALBHK010000245.1 GCA_937894565.1 uncultured Chlamydiae bacterium | reverse complement strand
CATATCTCTTTAAGACAAAAAAAAGGAAATTGTCATGCTGCACCTATTAAAAAAACGTCCCAGACGCAATCGACTTACCTCCTCCATTCGCTCTCTCGCAGAAGAATCGATCCTCCTCCCCTCCCATTTAGTCGCCCCTTTATTTTTATGCGAAGGTAAAAACCATGTCGAACCTATTTCCAGCATGCCGCAAATCCAAAGACTTTCTATTGATTTAGCGATTAAAAAAATTCAAGAACTCTATGCGCTAGGCATTCGTGCAGTTGATCTTTTTGCGTTAATCCCTCAAAACTTAAAAAACAACAAAGCATCTAACGCTTTGGATGAGGAAAATTTAATTTGCAGGGCTGTGCAAGCAATTAAAAGAGAAGTTCCCGAAATGTGCTTAATGGTAGACATTGCACTAGACCCCTACACAGATCATGGACATGATGGTCTGGTGGGTCAAAATGGGGAGATTTTAAATGATGAAACGGTAGACATTTTGTGCAAAATGTCCCTTGCCTGCGCAAAAGCTGGTGCTGATATTGTCGCTCCCAGCGATATGATGGATGGAAGAGTGGGTGCTATACGTCACTATTTAGATGCACATGGGTTCTCAAAAGTAGGCATTTTAGCCTATTCGGCAAAATATGCTTCTGCGCTCTATGGCCCCTTCCGTGAAGCATTGCAGTCCGCCCCCAAATTTGGTGATAAGCGCACTTATCAGTTAAATCCTGCAAATAGCCGGGAAGCGCTAAGAGAAGCAAAGCTGGATGAAGAAGAAGGGGCTGACATGCTTCTCATCAAACCTGCCACCCTCTATTTGGACATTATTGCAAAAATCCGCGAAATGACCTCATTGCCAATCGGCGCCTACCATGTAAGCGGCGAATATGCGATGGTGATGGCGGCCGCAGAAAAAGGGTGGCTGGATGCCGATCGTCTCTTTTTAGAAACATTGATCTCTATTCGCAGAGCAGGCGCCGATTTTATTCTTACCTATGCAGCCGAGCGTATTGCTCGTCAGCTTAGCAGACAATTTTAGACAATTTTATTTCTGATTAAGAAGAATTAAAAATTTACATTATAAACCAGCAGACGCCACAACTTGATTTTTATTTCTTTAATTGCTATATTGAGTTTATTGAGTTTTGAATTATTAAAATTTGATTTTTTGTGGAGGGCATATGAAAATCGGTGATTTTTTTGCAAAGATAGACAACGGTTCAGAATATGTTCCCGTAGCCAGCACTATCACCGGTCTAGTTGATTTCTTTGTTAAACTTAAACTTCTTTTTACTAGCAAGGATACCATACAACAAAGTCATTACTATAAGCAATTAAAAGATAAAAGCTTTGGGCGCTGCCTTTTATTGTCAGTTCCGGTTTTAGGCAATATTAGCGTGGGACTGTATGACAAATTTAAAAAAGTGGATTGGGAGAGCTATAATGAGGTGTTACGTGAAGTGAAAAAAAATCCCCTAACGCTTCAGCAAGCAGATAAATTTAGAAATGATAGAACGATAGTAACGGCAGCCATCGAAAAGAATGGCAACGCTTTACAGTTTGCAGACGATGATTTAAAAAACAACGACGAGATAGTCAATTTGGCTCTCAAAACGGATCCTCTAGCGCTTCAACACGCACACAAGGAGCAGCAATTAAGAGTTGTTAATAATAATAATTTACAAATTAAACATCTGACAAAAGAACAACAATTAGAATTGGTTAAAGATGATCCATCAAAATTCGAACACCTTCACGAAAATAATAAGAATGATATTGACTTCATAGAGATCTACGTCACGAGATTCCCCGAAAAACTTAAAAATTTTAAAGAAAATCAACAATTAGACATGGTTAAGAGAAATGGTTCACTACTAGAACACGTTAAAGACGAATATAAAGACAAAGAAAATTTCTTAAATGCGGCTTTGAAAAATCCTTCCAATCTTCAATTTGCCTCAAAAAGGTTACAGATCGTTACAGTTCAAAAAAACCCTAAATTATTCCCATATGTGAGCAAAAAGCATATAGATGATTTGGATATTTTAAAAGCTGCAAATCTTCAAAAAAACCTTGAGTTTATACGTTTTGCCTCAAAAAAGCAACAACTTGAAATAGTTAAGGAAAATCCTGAGCGATTTTTATGGATTAGTCAAGGCTTTCAAAATGAAAAGGAATTCGTGGATATTTCGATTGAACATGATATTTCCCGTCTTAAATTTGTCCCAAGAGATCAACAATTAAGGGTGGTTCAGGAGCGGATTGAAAACGAGCCTTCAATTATAGAACATATTTCAAATAACTGCAAAAAGGACAAAGAATTCATAAAAGCTGCGTATTTAAAAAAACCTGAATCTCTTAGATTTGCTGCAGACAAGGTGCAGCTGGAAATTTTTAAAGAAGATTTTAACGCATTTGAATTCATTAAAGAAACAAACAAAAATGATGATGATTTCCTAGAAGTTTTATTTTGTAAGCATCCTCAACTCATTAAGAATTTAAAAAAAGAAGACCAACTAGAGTCTTTAGACTACGAGGAATTAAACTTTCAGCATGTTTTAGAAGAGTTTAAAAATGATGATAAATTTGTAAACAAAGCAATCGAATATGATTTTAAATCTCTTCAATTTGCCTCAAGAGAGCAACAATTACGGGTCCTGAAAACGGATCCTCAAAAATACAAAGATTGTATTTCAGAAAACAACAAACAAGATTCCGATTTTATAAATGTAATAAATGCACCAAAAACCGAACATGATTGAAGAATGAGTTTTTGACTACGTCAGTTCTGCGTCAAAATTTTCATCTTCACTCATGCCTTGCCTTAAGGAAGCGGTCATTCGCTCCAGATAAAAATTTTAAGCAACCTCCTTCTTAAAACTCC
>CALBHK010000244.1 GCA_937894565.1 uncultured Chlamydiae bacterium | reverse complement strand
TTTTCAATAGTAGAGAGCATTGTGGGCAATATCGAATTTGAATTTGGGGCTAATCGCAAGCAAGCTGTCAGCTTTGCTATGGGGTTGATCACTCTTTTGGCTATTCCTTTTTGCATGGGCAATGGCACCTCTATTATCGATTCTTTAGAGCCAATGGTTTTGGGTAATACAATGCTTTTAGGCGGTATTGCACAGGTTGTGGTTTTTCTCTATCTATCCAAAGAAATTCGCGACCATACTATTTGGTTTAAAGAGGGCAAGCGTCATTTTGCTTTCTATGCACTTAAGTATCTTTCCTTGCCTATTTTGGCCATCAGTTTGATCTTTTCTATGCAGTTTGAATACCAAACAGGTCTGGATATCCCCACAATCGTGCGTTTTGGCTGGTTTATTTTTGCCCTTTTACTGGCTATCTTTTTGGCTTATAGAGGAGGAAAACCATCAACAGTTCAGTAAGTTGTTCTACTTCTGTTGTTTGGCGCGCTTATATCTGGACACAGGTGCTAGGTGTCCCTTTTTGGGCGATTTATAATTTATTGATCTTCATCATGCATCGCGATTTGGGGGCAACCCCTATGCAAATCTCCCTTTTGATTGCGATGCATCCAGCTGTCTCTTTGCTTTCGCTCTACTGGAGCGCACCAGTAAGCCAGAGGCCGGACCGTTTAAAAAGCAACATCATTTGGGGACAGGTAATGGGGTATTTACCTTTTTTATTTATTCCACTCTTTCCAAATCCCTGGTACTGTATTTTTTCTGCAGGAGTTTATCGTTTAGTGGCCAGAGGCAGTGTGCCGGCCTGGATGGAAGTGCTTAAATTAAGCCTTGAAAGCAGTGAAAAAAAACGCCTCTTTTCTATTGGTTCTTCTATCTCTTTTGTGGGGGGAGGGCTCTTTTCTTTATTGGTAGGTTTTTGGATGGACCAGCAGCTCATCGACTGGAAATATCTTTTTACCCTAAGTGCTCTTCTAGGCTTGTGTGCTATTTTACCGCAGTGGAATATTCAATTAAACATCCCTTTAGAAACATTAAATGCGAAAGCAGAAACTTTTTTATATCGTTTAAAGAAGCCTTGGGTGATCTGCTGCTCTGTCTTATCGCGTCGCGCAGACTTTTCGGCCTATCAATTAGCCTTTATGTTGGGGGGATTTGGTTTAGTAGTGGTGCAGCCCGCCCTGCCTGTTTTTTTTATCGATGTTTTAAAACTCAATTACACTGAATTATCAGCCAGTTTTATCTTTTGCAAGGGAATTGCATTTGCTCTTTCCTCTTCCTGGTGGGCCAAAGTGATGAACAAATGGAACATCTATGTTTTTTCGGGCTATGTCACATTGCTTGCTGTCTTTTTTCCTCTATTGCTGATTTTGGCAAATTATGAGGTAGCGATGATTTATTTAGCTTACTTAGTGTATGGCTATATGCAAGCGGGTTCCAATATGAGCTGGCATCTTTCCGGACCTATTTTTTCAAAAGAAGAAGATAGCTCCGATTTTTCCAGTGTGAATGTGGCTATGGTTGGGATTAGAGGTGTTTTTGCTGTGTATATAGGAGAGGTTTTGGTGCAAACACTAGGGCCTGTTCCCGTATTGTTAATAGGGGCGTTTTTCTCTTTTCTGGCATGGGAGCGCATGCGGGCCTACGGAAAAATATATCAAACGTAATTGAAAACTTTTTCAAGTTGTTTGCAGAAATACTTCTTCAAGAGATTTAGAAAGCGTGTTGCGATCTATTTGAAAGGCATCATGCAGGGAAAAAGCATGAGCGCGCATAACAGTTACAAGCTCTTTGTTTAAGAGCACCTTGCTTAAAAAGCTAAAGTCGGGGAGATGAAGAGAGATGCTTGCTTGGTGCAGATAGCCCCATTTTGTCTTTCTTTGAGCGGCTCCCGCAATTTTTTTTCCTTGCCACTCCACATCATAGCGAGTTAAATGCGCCATACAGAAACGGGGATCGTTTGGAGCGGCGCAAGGGGTATGCAGGTATGCTTTAAGGCCGCTTAATTGAGAGATAGCTTCTATAATATTATTATTCACATAAGCATAGTTTTCCAGTGTATTAAGAGAAAAATGGGGATGGGAGGCGGGCATTAAAAAGGAAAAGGTAAAATCCCATTGATGAAAGAGAATGCCTCCTCCTGTTGGTCTGCGCGCAAAGCTAACACCTTCCTGATCTAAAGTATTTAGATCAAGAAAATCTTCTGCCTTAATGAAATGGCCGATGGTGGCACTGGGAGAGCCCCATTCGTAGAAGCGTAAAATAGGCTGCTTTTGATCTTTAAGATTTTCTAAAAATTTCGTATCGAAACGCATGTTTTCTTCAGCAGAAAGGGCGCCTGAGTGGATAATTTTCATAAATTTTTTTTGATATCGCTTTATTTTTCATCAAAGGAGGCAATAACATCTTCCAGAGATTGCAAGAAAGAAGGAAGGTACTCTTGAATTGTTTTCCAAATGATATCATGATCTACATCAAAATAGGCGTGAATCAGTCTATTTCTTAGCCCAATTAGTTCCTTCCAGGGTAAATGAGGATACTTTTTCTTGCTCTCGTCTGAAATGCGCGTGGCAGCTTCTCCAATAATTTCCAGTTCTCTAAGCACTGCAGATCTAAAAAGACGATCTTTATTCAGAGAAGTTTTGTGTTTGCCTTTCGCGAAGATTAAAATGGCTTTGGTAGAGTCTAGCATGTGTTTTAATCGAATCAGATCTTTATTTTCCATAAATTGTCTTTGCCTTAGCTATCACTTCTTCTCGAAAATAATGACTCAGTTCATTGGGGGTTTTTAAATCAACAGAATAACCAATAATATCACTGATTTCTGATTCCATTCCGATTAAACTAAAGATATGGGGAGTATATTTTTTTTTGAAT
>CALBHK010000243.1 GCA_937894565.1 uncultured Chlamydiae bacterium | reverse complement strand
CTGAGTTAATTATTGTTGTCGGTGTAGATTTATTTACCGTTGTTCCATCGCCAAGTTGACCATATCCATTATATCCCCAACACTGAAGTGATCCTGACACCACCGCACACGTGTGACTCGAGCCCAAAGCAATCTGTGTTACACCTGAGTTAATTATTACTGTCGGCGTATTTTTATCTACCGTTGTTCCGTCACCAAGCTGACCGTTAAAGTTAAATCCCCAACACTGAAGAGATCCTTTATTTATTGAGCAAGTATGACCATTTCCTGCCGATACAAATTCACTAGCTACTCCAGAGGAAGATGAATTTCCTGCAGGCTTGAGAAAATCAATAGCTTGAAATTTAGAACACCCTACAGATAACAAAAAAATAAATACTATCGAAATACTCTTCAAAATATCTCCTTTAAATTTTTTTTACGGCCGATACTCACAAGCATAAACTATTAAATCAGCCTCCTGATAAAAGCTATCATTTTATACTATGTTAAAACAAGTATATTTTCTATGAAAAAAAATCGTAAAGAAGTATTTCACAGTTTTCATAAATAACTCCTCATAATTAATAGAGGATCAATGTATTTAAAAATAATTAAATATAAACTGTAACAAATTATACATATAATAATTCTAGGAGTGTAGAGGTTGAACAAAAAGGAATCCTAAATGACCATAGCTGTTGCAGATACTGCTTTTGACGATGAAAAATTCAAATCCATGCGAAATTCGTTGCCAAAGACACATCCTAATCCGACAATTTTAACAGGAACCAACAAAAAACTAAATGTTAGGATGTGCAATTCGGGCTTAATTTTTCCTATCCTTATAAACTGCGTCAACTTCAGGATTGACCACGCCACAGAAGAACTGATTTAGTTGTTCAAAAAATCGAACAGGTTTCAAGAGTTAAAATAACACAGGAATTTCTTGGAAGTTTTTCAGAATTTGCATATCGTGATAATTTATTTTCAACGGCTTTGCTTTTTTTTTAAATAAAATAGTTCGATTATTAACCAGGCCGAAAGTAATTTAATATAAGCTTGCTTTTTTGCTGTGGTTTTGGAAGGCTTTGATTATTAAAACTTCAGTCAGTGCTGCTTTTGCTAATTTAAGCCCACATCAGATTGTGCCACGACTAGCTGATGATGGAATTTACATTGTAAGCGAATCAACTTTTTATCGTGTTTTAAAAGCTGAAAAACTAACAGCACATCGTGGGTTATCGAAGCCAAGAGTCGTTGAAAGACCAATGGCTTATGAAGCGACAAAGCCGAATCAGATTTACAGTTGGGATATTACTTATTTGCAAAGCTCAGTTCGGGGTCAGTTTTATTATTTATATTTATTTCTAGATTTGTTTTCTAGAAAAATAGTTGGTTGGAGCGTGCATGAAAATCAAGACATGGAGTTGTCATCAATTTTACTAACTGATATTTGCAAAAAAGAAAAAATCAGTAAGCACCAAATCGTAGTTCACGCCGATAACGGAGGGCCCATGAAAGGAGCTACCATGCTAGCAAAGTCTTTTACCCAGTTTTTCCACCGGATAAAAATGCTGAAGAAGTTTTAGCCTGGCTTAAAGAAAAATCGCTCTGATCAGAAACCCCTTGTTTAAAACAAGTGTTACGCTCCGTTAAGAAAACCTTTGTGGGTATAAAAAAAATTCAATTTCTAAACATGACGAAACAAAGCAGTGCTGCTGACATGCACTGCTTTGTAAATCATTAAAAAATTTTGCCGCCGCTTCACTGCGCTACTTCTGCCCGTATAGGGACTTACCACTTTTGCACAGGTTTATGATCAATAGCCTCACACTATTTTTTCGTGGCGTTCCGCTCGAGTCTTCTGGCCTTCGTTTCTCAAGTGGCCGTTCGATGAATATCCGTCTCTTCCTTAAAATTTACCGATGAGCCCCGGCGCTTTTCGTCTCTCTTTCGGGCGAGTACCCGATGCTTTTATTTCACGGTCCACTAAAATCTTTTTACAACAAGGCAAGCCTTTATGTACAGTTGGTTGCCGCCAATTTGAAAATTATTAGGGAAGAGTTTCTGCCCCAGATTTACTATTGGCGATCATCTAGATAAGACGTTTTTAGAACAAAAATTCCAGACACAGTTGCTGAAAAAATATAATTTTAATTCAAAATCACGCTTCAGAAACATACTGAAAATAAATTTTAAATTTCAAGAAAGCAGTTTTTTGAAGCTTTT
>CALBHK010000242.1 GCA_937894565.1 uncultured Chlamydiae bacterium | reverse complement strand
CGCAGTCTGAAGGACTGCAAGAGTTAGCCTGATGCGTATGCCTGTCTATCCTGTCTATCCTGTTATTCCCTGTTTTGAGTGGTACTAAAACCTAAACCCAAGCCCCAAGCCCAATTCTACACCGCCCGTTTGCCTATGGCGCTGCTTATTAAAATTTTTAATATCTGACAACTATAGAAATGGGATAGCAAGAAATTTTTGACATATGTATAAGGATTATTTAATTCGATAGAGGCACCTAAATCATGCAGATCGGAATCATTGGATTAAATCACAAGCTGGGCAACGTTCCTCTTAGAGGGCTTTTTGCTAACACTTGTGAAAAGATTTTTACGGCTAATTCACCTTTTCCCTGCGTGCTTCTTTCCACCTGCAATCGCACAGAAATTTATTTTAGTGCCCCTATGCCTCAAATTCTTCACGGTCAAATTTTATATTTTTTAAGAGAAGAACTTCACTTTGAATTTGAACATCTTCTCTATAGCTACTTTAATGCAGACTGTTTTACTCACCTTGCCAGAGTTTGTTCGGGATTAGATAGTGCTATTGCAGCCGAAACGGCCATTCAGGGACAGGTTAGAGAAGCCTATCGCCAAGCAATGCAACTCCATTCTCTTCCACACGAACTGCACTACCTCTTTCAAAAAGCATCCAAAATCAGCAAAGAGGTACGGCAATCTCTCTCTTCCTTAAATGGCTTCCCCACCCTTGAACACGCCATTTTTCAAATTGGAAGCTCGTATTTCGAAAGTTTTAAAGAGAAAAATTTATTATTTGTGGGTGCTTCTAGTGTCAATAAAGGCATTGTATCTTTCTTAAAAAACAAAGGACTCAACTCTATTAGCCTTTGTAATCGCACTCCCAAAGAATGGGAAAACTGCCAAACACTTCCCTGGAACGCGCTAGAAACATGGTACCGTTACGATTGGGTCATCGTCGGCACTAAATCGCCTCACTATCTCATTAAAAAAACACCTTTAGGAGAAAATGTGCGCTCTTTACTGATCGATCTTTCCATGCCGGCCAATGTCGATAGACGGCTTGCAACGCATGAGGGTCTCACTCTAATGGATATTGACAAAGTGAATGAAACTCTCTCCTACTCAAGAAAACAATACAGGCAAATTCTACTAAAGGCTGAAGAGCAGATCGAAAACGCCACTCGGGGCAAGCTTGATTCTTACAAGAATAAGCGCGCCCTCACTGTATGAGATTGTGATGAAAAATAAAATTAGCCAACATTTGCTTTATCACAAGTGGACAAAACAACTCTTTTTTTTATGTATTTTTCTAAATTTAAACTGTTTTGCTCAAGAGACAAATTTTTTCTTAGATGGGCCCCCTATTTATTATTGGCAAAAACCAAATTCTGTAAATTTTGGGGATTATCTTTCTCTAAAATTGGTAGAACGTATTTTAGGAGGACAGATCCGTGTATGTCAATCCAAAGATAATGTTCAAAAATTTTTAGCAATTGGCTCAGTACTGAGGCTTGCCCGTACGGATGACATCATCTGGGGATCTGGGATGAACGCCAAAGTAACAGATATAAATGAATATAAATTTAAACGTCTTGATATACGCGCTATTAGAGGCCCTAAAACAAGGGATTTTATTATTAATAATTTTAACATTGAATGCCCTGAGATCTACGGGGATCCAGCTCTTTTAATCCCCTACTTCTTTCCTGAATTTATTAAACCTCAAATTCCGGAATACGATTATATTATTATTCCCCATTATTCAGAAGTTGGGCTATTTCCAAAATCACAATGGGCCAACGTGGTCTATCCCACTGACCATTGGAGAGAAATTATTCGTAAAATCCTTAATAGCAAATTTGTCATTTCAAGCTCTCTGCATGGCATTGTCGTAGCAGAAGCCTATGGTATTCCAGCAAGATACCTACGCATTTCAGAAAGTGAGCCTCTTTTTAAATATCAAGACTACTATTTAGGAACCAATAGAGAAACATTTCAATATGCAACTTCTGTAGAGGAAGCTTTATTAATGGGGGGCGAGCCTCCTTTTGAGTGCGACTTACAGAAACTTATAGATAGCTTTCCTTATGAATATTGGCCCGAAGTATACCCAAACAACTTGAAGAATTGGGAATTTGACAAGGAGGCTGCTCAAAATTTTTTGTCTGGAGCGAGCGACCATTGCCTTCGGCAAGGCGCGAGTGAAGATAAAAATTTTGATGCAAAGCCG
>CALBHK010000241.1 GCA_937894565.1 uncultured Chlamydiae bacterium | reverse complement strand
GCCAATAATTTGCTGCGCAATCGGCGCAATGGATGCGGTATATAAATAGACATTTATTTTAGAGGAAGTGCAAGTCGTCATTTGATCTCTTTGCTTTTAAAAATTTACCAAATTGTACTATAATAATATCTTTT
Organism: uncultured Chlamydiae bacterium; assembly: GCA_937894565.1. GTDB lineage: Bacteria > Chlamydiota > Chlamydiia > Chlamydiales > CALBHK01 > CALBHK01. The sequence continues at coordinate 3,630 of CALBHK010000241.1, read as the reverse complement.
TTTCAATCGTTATTTTGGTTGTTTTGGTGTATTTTTTTATTGAAAGCAATGAGCTTTTAGTGATATTATCTTTTTTATAACGAAAAAACATAAACTAAAAGTGTTATGAAAATGAAAAAAAATTTCTTATTCTTTTTGCTGCCGATTGCATGTTTATTTATTGGTGAGGTGAAGGGCCAGGACCAACTAGCTATGGACCAACAGGCCATGATAGAGGATCTAGCAAGCGCTAAATACAAATTCTCTTCCAGATATGCCATGTCCGAATGGAAGGGGCAGCAGTTTAGTTGGACACTTGAAGGGGCTTATCAAGATGCAAAAACACGCATCAATGCTGAAAATTCTACTATTAAAGAATATCAAAAAATATTTAATGGATTTTTGAATTCGACAAAGGATTACCATGTCAGGGGGATCTATTATTCAACAGCAATTTCATTTTTTCCTCTTAAGATCAAGGGAGCTAACAATCATTACTATATTATGCCGTTGAATGATATTGCTTTTGAGGGCGAAGACATTTTTTTCATCTCATCATTTGAGAATTTTGAGCAAGAAGAATTTCAAAATCTGATTCATTTTGGACCGGGTGATGAAGTGATCGCATTTAATGGGACACCGATACATGAGGTGATTGAAAAAATCATCGATGAGGATTTAGGGGGAGATCGCACAGCGACGGGGTATGCTTTGGCAGAAAAAATCCTCTTTTTTAGAAAAGGTAAATTTGGGATGACTCTTCCTTCCGGCCATTTTGAAATCACAGTGAGACATAAAGATAAAGAGAGTTTGGAAACCTATTCTTTTAAGTGGATATGCACACCAGAACTAATTAAAGATCCTAAACAAAAAGCGGTTACGAAAAAAGTTGAGAAGAAGTTGAATGCGAAATCCAATGCAAAGCTGGTCAACATGCTGAAAAAAGATTACACCGTTGGCTTTGCCAAAGATCTGCTGCAACACGAAAAATCACTTAAACTCAAAAAAATCTCATTAAAGAGAGCTGTGGATGACGATTATGATGATGACATAGATGAAGAGGATGATTTCCGAGAGAAGGGGTTTTTGCCCGAACTTGGGCAGCTTATATGGGAGACAGACCCGGAGGAAAGTGAAATATATGCCTACCTTTACCTGAATGCAAAGGGACAGAAAATTGGCTACATTCATATCCCTACATTCATGGAAGACGATGAAGATGTTGTGGATGAAATTGTTGAAATTATGCGCCATTTTGAACACGCATCCCAAGCGCTGATTGTAGATATTACAGACAATCCAGGTGGAAGCCTCTTGTATACATATGCTGTTTTATCCACTTTGACCAATTATCCTCTTAAGGCTCTTCCAGAACGTGAAGTTTTAATTCAAGAGGATGTCTATAATGCTATTATGGCGAATAAGTGGTTGGAATTTATAGGTGAATTAATGGGGACGTTAAGCGGATATCCAGTGAATGATGACACCTTTAAACAGCTGATCAATTACAATGAAGAGATTATTCAATCATGGAATTCAGGTAAAAGGATAACAGATCTTTTGTACCCATTAGGTATAAGAGAAATCATGCCGCATCCGGCAGCTCAGTACTCCAAACCGTTGGTTGTTTTAACAAATGAATTGGATTTTTCCTGTGCAGATTGGTTTCCAGCAATTTTGCAAGACAATGGAAGAGCGGTTATATTCGGATCCAAAACAGCAGGTGCAGGAGGCAGCGTAGTCGCGCATCCTCACATGAGTCAATTTGGAGTGCAGGCAATTACGATTACAGGATCGATAGGGTTTCGCCTAGATGGCACGCCCATAGAAAATTTGGGTGTCACACCTGATATCCCTTATCAAATTACCGAAAACGATTTGAAAGATAATTATACTGATTACAAGCGCACTCTTAATAAGGTCGTTGAGACTATGATCAGATAGCTTCGCTCACTATACAGGATAACGAAAGATAGATTTCGTTATCCTTTTTTGCGTAAGGTGAGTCTATAAGACGTAAATCTTATCAGCAGCGAAATCTATGATAATAAAGACAGCTCCAAGGAAGAAGCAGTCCCCGATTGCGCGTATGGCGTTTGCTAGAAGGTAGCTGAATGTTCGATCTCCTATTATAGTTATTTCTTTAGTGCCTTCAATTTCTTGGTCTTTGGGGTAGAAATAGGCGTTTCCAATAATGATGACTAGTTTAATGAGACCAACAATTGGCCCTCCAATGATAGCCCACAAATTCAGATTTTTGATTTTTTTATCTAGTTTAGCATTAGAAGCATATTGTCCTTTTTCACCATGTCCAGAGGGGTCGATGGTGAAAACTTGTTTAAAATTTAAATGAAGTGCGAAAGATACCATAAGAATAATCCTTGGTTAATTTTATCGTGGTGTTAAGATTTGATTTATTTGGTCTTGTTCTTTAATTTTTTGGGCATCAGGAACTTCCACAAAATTAATATTTTCATATGTTTTCAGAATGCGATATAAAGGATCGCGTTGGGCAGGCTCATAGCCCGCTTCGCGTATCATCTGTAGTACGCCATTGTGATCTGTTTTAGATATAAAGTTAGCGGCACGGTGCACATTTTCCTCTAATATGATGCCGCCAAAATCATCAGCCCCATACTTTAGAGCTTCGACTCCGGTTTGCTTGCCTTCGCTAAACCAGCTGGCCTGAACATGATCAAAATTATCTAGATAGATTCTGGAAAAAGCCAAAATGCGAAAGTAGGCATCTTTGCCCGCCCAATGTTTGATCAGGCGTCTAAGTGCTGTGCGCTCGCGCTTATAGCTCCATGGAATAAAAGCGGTGAATCCGGGAATTTTGTCCTGTGCATCTCTTAAGGTTTGCAGGTGGATCAAAATATCTTCGGGTTCTTCTACATGACCATACATCATGGTGGCAGTTGAGCGAAACCCTATTTCATGAGCTGTTTGATGGAGATCGATCCAGGCTCCAGGTTCCATTTTTTTAGGAGAAATTTTAAAACGTACCCGTTCCGATAGAATTTCAGCTCCGCCTCCGGGAATCGAGCGTTGGCCTGCTGCATAAAGACGTTGTAGAAGTTCTCTTACACTGATATTAGATACTTTGGCGCAATTCCAAAGTTCAGGCGCTGTGAAGAAGTGGGGATAAATTTCCGGATAGCGTTCTTTAACCGTTTTTACCAATTCTACATAATAATCAGCTTTTAGAGCATCGTTAAGACCACCTTGCAGCATGACGGTCGAGAGGCCGGCGCGTTTAGCTAATTCAAAATGTTCCAACACCTGTTCTACTGTCTTAGTGTAAGCATCTTTAGCCCCTTCATGACGGTAGAAAGCGCAAAATGAGCAGTCAGCATTGCAGACATTAGTGTAGTTGGGATTGCTGTCCAGAACAAAAGTGACGCGTTTGGGGGGATTTTTTTCATTGCGGATCTCTTGCGCCCTTTCCTGGAGCTCGCTTAAAGGGGCATGCGTAAATAGGTCGAGTCCTTCTTCAAAAGAGATGCGTTTGGTCATATATACTCTTGTTTTGAATCAGGATAAGAGGAATATGAATTATCAGCAAGAACAGGATAAAAAAAAGAATAACAAGATGAGCAGGCATACGCATCAGGCTAACTCTTGCAGCCCTTCAGGCTGCGATATGTAACC
>CALBHK010000240.1 GCA_937894565.1 uncultured Chlamydiae bacterium | reverse complement strand
TCTAAAATACTCCTAAAGAGTTTAGAAAGACAAGTCCAATCAAAACAGGAGCGATATATTTAATAGAGAATTTAAAATAGCCTTCCAAAAATGGAAAACGCTCAAAAAATTGCTCTGCCCCTGTTTTAATTTGAACGATGGCTTTTGTATATCCCCAATACCAGCCCACATATAAAACAGCCAAAAGTCCGCCTATAGGAATCAATATACTAGTGGCCGTGAAATTCATCAAATCAAGAATGTTCATATTAAAAATAGACCATCCGCTCAAAAGATTAAAGGAGAGAGTACAAGGAATTCCTATAGAAAAAACAGCAAGCGCTACCATTAAAGTGGCTTTATGCCGGCTCCACCCCCACTCCTCCTGTAAATAAGCAATCGATGGCTCCATAGCAGATATTTCCGAAGTTAAAGCTGCAATGACTACAAGAAGAAAAAAACCGACAGCAAAAAAATCTCCTCCGGGCAATTGACTAAACACGATTGGTAATGTAGTAAAAATTAAAGAAGGTCCGCCATCGGGATGCATCCCGGCTGCAAAAACGATAGAAAAAACAGCTACGGCAGCAATGAGGGACACGCAAGTGTCCATCAACACAACAGGTAGGGCTGTAGTAAATAGATTTTCCCCTTTGTGCAGATAGCTTCCATAAGTAATCATCGTGCCTTGACCTAAACTAAGCGTAAAAAAAGATTGTCCCAAAGCAAGCAAAAAAACCATTGGAGTCAATTCCGACCAGTCTGGGGAAAAAAGAAAACGCACCCCATCCATAGCCCCGTCTAAAGTGAGTCCCTTTATAGTAAGCACTAATAAAATTAAAAAGAGCAAAGGCATAAAAATTTTACTGGCTCTTTCTATACCAGAGCGCACCCCGCTAATGAGAATACCTGTAGAGAGTGCCATAAAAAGAGCATGGAATCCCACTGTCCAATAAGGATTTAAAACTAATTGAGAGTGAAAGTGGGCTGTTGATTCTACATTTGCAAGCAAAGATAAATTCCCCTTCAACGCTTCAAATAAATAACCTAAAATAATACCCGCTACAGCACTGTAAAATCCACTCACAATAAAACCTGTTAAAATCGTGCATTTGCCCACTTTTGGCCAAACACCTTCTCCTGTTAAGCGTTGAAAAGATCTTGAAGCATTAGCCTGAGAAGAGCGTCCAATCAAAAGTTCACAAATAAAAACAGGAAAGCCGATCAATGCCAGACAAAAGATGTAAATCAAAACAAAAACAGCCCCCCCGGAAGAGCCCACCATATAAGGAAATCGCCAGATGTTTGCGAGTCCAATTGCAGATCCGGCTGCTGCCAAGATAAATCCTAACCTTGAGCCCCAATTCGCTCTTTTTTTCATATACCAACTTCCTTAAAATGTTTTTGGTCTTTTTTAAAAAATACTATGCATGCTATGCTGGAAATGCTATGCCAGAAATGTTATTCTAGCTTAGTGCAGAAAAACAACTTTGTCAAGGAGAAGTATGTCACCCAAAACCCAGGAAATTCCTTATGTTTGAGCGCATTAATACTCTTATCTGTAAATTTTCATCAGTGCTAATCCCCTCCCCCCTCCTCCTTATTTTCAGAATCTACTGGGGCTATCTATTTTTTCAAGCAGGCTTATATAAATTTCAAAACATTTCCGCCACGATCCAATCTTTCTCCGATCTCCATATTTGGATGCCTGCTGCCAACGTCTATCTTGTTGCAACCATAGAAACTGTAGGAGGGCTGCTGCTCATAGCAGGCCTTTATTCGCGTTTAGCGGCTCTTCCCCTTACAACCATTCTCATTGTAGCCTATTTTACAGCGCACTACTCTTCTGTAGAAACTATACTAACTGACCCAAACAATTTTCTTAACCAACCTCCCTGGAATTTTTTAGTCACAACCTTGCTTCTCCTTGGCTTTGGGCCCGGGATTTTTTCTATTGACGCCCTTTTAAACAGAAGACAAGAGCATCACTATTAATGGACCTCTTACGTAATTACATTTGCTTGCTAAAAAAACGTCTCTTGCTCATTCTCTTTATTCTGCTTGCTTTTGGAGTATACAAGCTCCACATCTACCGTACAGATGGATTTTCTCTACAAGAGATTACGCCGCAGTTTAAATACCGCGATGATTGGACGCCTCCTATGCAAACCCTTTCACAGGAGCAATTAAAAGAAATTCTCAAACAGCCTTTTTCTTATTTAGGCAAAGGGGCTCAAGTTTATGCTTTTGTCAGCACTGATCAAAAATATGTCTTAAAACTAGTTAAACAAAAACATTTACACTTTAACTCTTTTGAAACAGCTGTTTACAAACTTTCCTTTATGGAAACGTTTAAAAATAAGCGGTTAACTAAACAAAAAAATCGCGTCCAGAGGCTGCTTTACAGCTCTTCGTTAGCTTTTCAATATTTAAAAGAAGAAACAGGCCTTCTTTATATCCACCTCTTGCCAACAGATCATCTTAATAGTTTCGCTTCCATTACAGATAAAGCCGGTGAAAGTTATCTCATAGACCTGGATGCATTCGAATTTATCATTCAATTAAAGGGTGATTCTTTAATCCATACTCTCTCTACAATGTCTTTGGAAGAAAAAAAAGAAGCCCTTAAGGATCTGCTTGTTTTGTTGGTTAATAGAAGTAAGAAGGGCATTAAAGAGATGGACCGCCGGCTTTTAGAAAATATTGGATTTCTTGATGGGAATCCCTTTTTTATTGATGCGGGGCGTTTTGTATTAGATAAAGATGTATCGAACCAAAAAATCTATCGCCCTCTTTTAAATGAAGAGCTTCGTCCTCTCAAATTATGGTTAAAACAGACAGATCCCCAAACAGCCATCTGGTTTAAAGAGCAAGTGGCACAGATATGAAAGATCGGAAGAGCGTCGTGTAGGGAAAGAGTGTCTTCGCCTGT
>CALBHK010000239.1 GCA_937894565.1 uncultured Chlamydiae bacterium | reverse complement strand
TCCTGATCAAAGTGGATGGAGCTAGTAATCTGGGTCATTTTCACTATGAGGTGTGGGACACGAAATTATCAAAACACCTCAAACCTTCCTACATTATTCAATTATGTTGCTATGCGGAAATGTTGGAAATGATGCAGGGGGTGCGCCCACAGACTATCGTAGTAGTTTTGGGAAATGGGGAAAAAAAGAAATTAAGGACCAATGACTGCTTTCAATATTACCTTGGTTTAAAACAGTCCTTTCTTTCCGCACAGGCTGATTTCGATCCAAATAATAGACCAGATCCTGCAGATTTTAAAGCTTGGGGCGCTTGGTCTACATATGCGCAAACAGTGCTTATAGAAAAAGATCACCTATTTCAAATCGCTAATATTACCCGAGCTCAGATAAAGAAGTTGAATAAATCCGAAATTCTCACATTACAACATCTTGTTGATACCGATCTTCCACGCATACCGGGGATAAATGAATCCATCTTTCAAAATTTAAAAAAACAAGCTGATATTCAAAAGAAGAGCCAAGGCCAACTTAAACCTTGTTATCAAGTTGTTATACCGAAGGAAGGGGATAGGCAGGGGTTGGCTTTATTGCCCCCACATTCACCATTAGATCTGTTTTTTGATATAGAAGGTTTTCCTTTACATGAAGGGGGGTTGGAGTACTTGTGGGGATGCACATACTTCAACGAATGGGGAGAGCGTGTTTTTAAAGATTTCTGGGCACACAACCGTGAAGAGGAAAAACAGGCATTTCAAGACTTTATCCATTGGGCCTATAACCGTTGGCTAAAAGACCCCAGCATGCATATTTATCATTATGCAAATTATGAAATTGCAGCTTGCCGCAAATTAATGGGGCGATTTGGGGTGTGTGAAGAAGAGGTGGACCAACTGTTGCGTAATGAAGTGTTTGTTGATCTCTACAAGATAGTTAAAGGAAGTATTCTGATTGGAGAACCTCGCTACTCAATCAAAAATATTGAACGTCTTTATAGGGATAAGAGAAATACTGAAGTGGGTAGCGGTGGGGATTCCGTTGTCGTCTATGAGAAATGGAGAGAATTGCATGAAATAGGTAGGGAAGGAAAGACTTGGGAAGAGTCTGCGATCCTAAAAAGCATCCGGGATTACAATATTGACGATTGTAATTCCACCCAAGAGCTTGTAGATTGGTTGCGAAGGCAACAGACAGAAAATAAGATCACTTACCTTGGAAATTCCGAAATTTATACGCCTGAAGTGAAAGAAGAAATAACCAAACGCACTCTTTTAAGAGATAGATTGCTCGAAAAAGCAAAGCAGTTGAAAGAGAGTGATCCGAAACAGATGCAATTATTAGAAAACCTTGCCTGGATGTTAGAGTTTCATCGCAGAGAAGCTAAGCCTGGATTTTGGCGCTTTTTTGATAGACTGGGGCAGAGTCATGAAGAGCTTCTTGACGATGCAGAGTGCTTAGCTTTTTGTGAACGCACGAACCGCGCACCTTTTAAGCCAACTCCTCAAGCAAGAAATCTAGCTTTTGAGTATCGCTTTGATCCTGCGCAAGAATTTAAAGGGGCAAGTAAAGCCTTCTACCTGTTAGGCGAAGAAGATAGTAATGGCAAACCAATTAAAGTCGCTTACATTCCTGAAGAAAGTGAGCTGGAAAATGGATTAATCGTGTTTCAATCTAAAGAGCAACCAAAAGCACTCATTTCCTTAATTCCTGACGAATATGTCAATCCTAGCCCCATCCCAGAATCCATTATGGAGTTTATAGAAAATTATGAGGCTGGCAAGATTCAGCGCTGTGCAGTTATTGATTTTCTTAATCGTGCAAAACCCCTCATCAAAGGCCACAAGAGCGGTCCAATTGTAGTGGATAACGGAGAGGATAAGCTTAATCAAATTATTCAAGCAGTTCAAAATTTGGACAACAGTTACTTAACAATTCAGGGACCGCCAGGAGCTGGAAAATCTTATACCGCTAAGCATGTGATTGCAAAATTAGTTCAGGCAGGCTGTAAAATCGGCATTTCCAGCAATAGCCATAAAGCAATTAACAACCTTCTTCTTAGTACGGCAAAATATTGTAATGAGCACCGCATAAAAGCAACTTTTGTGTGTACCAAAGAAACAGAATCGGCTCTTGTAGATGAGGGTGTTATTATTTCAGATAACAAAGATTTAGCCAGTTACGTTAAGCCAGGATGCGTTTTAGGCACTACGGCTTGGGGTTATGCAAGAGAGGATATGGCCAATAAACTGGACTATCTATTTGTGGATGAAGCTGGGCAGGTGTCTGTTGCTAATTTAATAGGAATGAGCCGCAGTGCCAACAATCTTGTTCTTATGGGCGATCAAATGCAACTAGGCCAACCCACACAGGGGACACATCCCGCTGAAAGCGGTTTATCCATTTTAGACTATCTGCTGCACGATTCACCCACCATTTCAGATGAAATGGGTGTCTTCTTAGGGACCACATACCGAATGCACTCTGAGCTAAATAGTTTCATTAGCGACTACATCTATGAGGGCAAACTTAAATCACATTCAGATAACGAAAAGAGGACCATAAAAGTGCCTGAGGGATACCAAGGCAAACTAAGCAAACAAGCAGGAATCCTTTTTGTACCTGTACATCATGAGGGTAACACTCAAGCCTCTGATGAAGAAGTGCATGAGATGAAAAAATTAACCACAGAACTTCTTGGCAGAACTCTCACAACAATAGATGGCAATGAGCGTCAAGTGACTTTGGATGACATCTTGTTTGTAGCGCCCTACAATTATCAGTGCAGAAAATTAAAGGAAGCTTTGGGCGAACACGCAAAGGTGGGGAGTGTGGATAAATTTCAAGGGCAAGAAGCACCCATCGTATTTCTGAGCATGTGCACAAGTGATGCTAGCGAATCTCCAAGGGGATTGGATTTTTTGTTAAATAAAAATCGGATCAATGTAGCCATATCAAGAGCCCAAACCCTTGCCATAGTTGTAGGAAACCCCGGTCTTGGAAATACTAAGGTCAATCATGTTGATCATTTAAAATTAGTTAATTTATTTAATGCGTTGTGTTCCCAAAATTAAACCATCTGGAAAAATCGGAAAAGAGGTTGTATTATTGATTTGGTGTTGGTTGATCTACAAATGATAAAAACGTATACAAAAAGGCAAAGTACCGATTTTACCCAGAGAAGTTGCATTTGTTACATTTTCCTATGTCTTCTTTAGCAGACTCTTCCCAGGTAAATTCACCACAAGAAGGGCACTGACCTAAAAGAATAGGAGGCGCGGTATGGAATGTATCGGCTGTGTAGTATTTTCCAAGAAGTTGATAGCATTGAAAAAAATCATGTCTGAGTACAGCTTGCTCAAAGGTCATACCGAGGTCTTTAACTTTTTTTTTATTCATTTTCATCATATTGACGAGGCGGATACCCCGATCTTCAGGTCGGGGAGGAAGCCTCGCTCCTTTTTGTTTGTATTAATTTGACGGTTCGTATAAATTCTTTCAATATGAAAAGAACAATAGCG
>CALBHK010000238.1 GCA_937894565.1 uncultured Chlamydiae bacterium | reverse complement strand
CCTTTATAAAAACACTCAATGACACCAAAGGCTTAGGCTGGAACCTAACGCGCAGCTGGATCATTGCACACCTCTTTGCCCAAGGGGTGCAGCGTATTGAACTGCTGAGTCCGCTTGAAGATATTATCGTTTTAGATCATGAATGCGTTTCACTTGATTCTATAGAGCTAACAATGGGAGGACGTGATTGGTGATGATGTTACTGCCTCCAAGTAGTTCCCCTCAAGAACAAGCCCTTGTTGATGCGATTAGCTTTAGAGTTGATCCGGGTAAAATACGAGGTTTTAAATTTACACCAACTGATAGCGTGTTACCTTGGCTCATTTGGGAATATGGGCTTGGTGAAATTTTGGCTTGGGTTCCTGATCCAAGGCGTGCTATTCAAGATGGTGTTCGGTTTCAACGGATTCGCGGTACGCCTGCCTCATTGCGGATGGCGCTGAAATGGATGAACATCGAAAATATTTATATCGAAGAAGAACCACCTGGCAAGCACTTTGCAGAGTTTCAAGTGGGCATTCACGATGTACCCAATGATTTCTTTGTTGATAATGTGGTGGCGCTTGCCAAACTATCCGCACCAGCCAGGTCACGCTTGATGCGGATGTATAATGATCGCTATGATATCAGACGTTTTATGCTGGATAATAGTGAATTTGGATCACTGCTTTCTGATTATTCAGGAGTAAAACTATCACCTGATGGGCCTGTTTTATCTTTTGGTAGGTTTAATCCGTTTGAGGCTCAATCAGAAGAAGTCTTGCTGAAATTTGCAAGCACACGCAGGCATCATAACAGCACGTTAAGTGATGATCTTTACCGGCTAGATGTGGCTTTTATAGGTGAGACGGAGCCTCATACCCGTAATTACAACGGCATTTATATTCGCGCGCATATTTGGCAAAACCCTGATCCACTCTCACCATCTACAGCAGGCTTTGAACCTCCTCTTCATTTTGCCAAAGCCCTTATCGTGTTATCCGATAGCTGGCGGCTTGGTGATATTAACGCCTGCTTTCCCGTGCGTCTTGAGCATGAAGTAGGCGCCACATTTGTTTTAAGCGCAGATGCTTTATCTGAACATGTCTGGAAAATAAGCTTTGAAGAAGTTTTGGAACGCTTTGCGTCAAACTACACAGAGAATCTCGACGCCGCAGTTGTGCCAGACGTTAAGCATTATTTTGCAAAAGAACATTCGGACTGGTTAGCTGAAACGCTCTTATGGCCTTATTTATCGATAGATTCGCTAGGTGAATTGGAGCTTTTACCTTATCAAAAACGCGACCATTTTGAACCCTCTCTTTATGAAGGATGCTTGCTCTGGCATGAGCATCGTCACTTAAACCGCCCTTGGACGAATACAGAGCCAATCGTGAATATAACTCTTAACTGAGACTTTATAAGGCGCTATCCGAGGGTATTCATATGGCCATTTTAACCAAATCCGGCAGAGCAGCTATTGCTGCAAGCATTAAACAGCAACCGATCCATCTTGCTTGGGGAACGGGCGATCCAACTTGGGAAAGCGCTCATACGGTCACTAAAACTTTCGCAAGCAATCAAATTGGGCTAGATCATAAGCCGGTGAAAGATGTGTCTATTACTCAAGCTGATACAACTTTTATTGCCGGAACTGATTATAGCGTTGATAGCGTGATGGGTGTGATCACTCGTCTTCCAAACGGTAATTTAGAGAATAACGCTACCGTTTCAATTTCCTACACTTACGCCACACCGCCAGAACCCATTACCGCAAATGCTCTTTTAAATGAAGTTGGTCGCAGAACCGCTGATGAAGTTTTGTTTTGTGTAGGTGATGAGGATGGTGATTTGATTACTCCGACTGGCAGATTCAAGGCATCGAGTACGCCGACAAATAATCTTTTTCTCCGCTTTACTTTTGATTTTGATAATGCCAGCAACCAAATCATCCGTGAGCTTGGTGTGATGGTTGGCACCCTTACAAAGCCTGATTTACCTCCCGGGCAGCGTTATTTTGCTCCGACCGATATTCATGAAAGCGGCATTTTACTGGTTCTAGAGCGCACCGTGCCTTTGATTAGAACAGCTGCAACACGCGAAACTTTCTCTTTTGTTGTGACGTTTTGATAGGGGCAAATGAATACATATTTTAAGACAAATGAGGCCATGTTATGACACTTAACAGTTATTACAACCGCTATGATCCGGCTAAAAAATACGATCGCACTCTCTTTTTAGCAGGTCGTGGCTTGCAATCGGCTGAACTCAATGAGATGCAAGATTATGCGCTGCATAACCTCAAAGGCATTGGTGATGCGATTTTTAGAGATGGTGATGTGATCCGTGGCGGCACTTGCGTAGTGAATCCCGATACAGGAGAGACAACACTGGAATCTGGGTTTATTTATTTACGCGGTGCTGTGCGAGAAATAGGTTCTGCAAATTTTACTATTCCCACCAATGCAACGGTTAGAATCGGTGTGTGGTATGTGGAAAGTACCATGACCGAGCTTGAAGACCCAGGCCTTCGTGATCCTGCTATTGGTACGCGCAACTATCAAGAACCCGGAGCTGCCCGTTTAAAAGCAGAGATTTCTTGGGATTTTCAAGTGGATGGAATAGCACCTCCTACACATGAGGGTGAGTTTTATCCCATTTATGGCGTAGAAAACGGCGTACTCATACAGCATGCTCCGCCGCCTCAGTTTGATGCAGTCAATAGCGCTTTAGCCAGATATGACCGTGAATCTAACGGCTCCTATGTGGTAACCGGCATGGACGTTAGGTATCTTGATAAAAATAACGGCGAGCAAGTTTTTGTTATCAATGAAGGCAAAGCTCATGTTGATGGCTTTGAGATTGAACTTGCCCATAGCCTTCGTGTGCGTTTTGCAATTGATCCCGATATTCAAGAAATAGATTCTGATCCATACACCTTTCAGCCAGGTGCCGGGGGCGTGATGGATCTCGTCCTCAATGAATCACCTGCTAACCAAATACTAAATGTTGATGTGACTGTTCAAAAAACCATTACTATGACTCACGGCTCTTATGCAGGCGCTATGGACCCCATTCCCGATACGGCAGTACTTGAGATCATTCAAATCAAACAAGGAACGACTACTTACGTCAGCGGCACGGATTATAAATTAAAATCCGGTGATGTGGATTGGTCTTTGCCCGGAGCAGAACCGGCGCCCGGTAGCTCTTACCAAATTACCTATCGTTGCCGCAGTAAAATTACGCCGCAAAATGTAACGGAAGATGGCTTTAAAATCTCCGGCGCTGTTGATGGTACATTGGTGCTTGTGGATTACAGCTGGATGATGCCGCGCTATGATTTGATCACCATTGATGCAAAAGGTGTCGTCAGGCGCATTAAAGGACTTGCTCATCCATGGAGACCATCTGTTCCCAAAGCGCCAAGCGGGCAACTCGCTTTAGCTTACGTCTATCAAAATTGGCGCAGCGCTATTAAGCCAAATGTTTTTAATAATGCGATTCACGCTATCCCCATGAGCGATATTGAGGCCA
>CALBHK010000237.1 GCA_937894565.1 uncultured Chlamydiae bacterium | reverse complement strand
GGGTGTAAACAAAAGTGTTGGCAAAATTTTTCTTACGCAGCCCTCTCTGACTCCCAATAACTTTCCCAATCTCCGTTTAGCCGTCCTATTCTCAAATTAACCATTGCATTTGCATTTTCTATTTTCCACCAAGCACCCGCAATTTTTAACCTTTTCTGAACAACATGCCTATGACTACTCTCTATCTCTCCAGAACCAATCGGCAATCCCCTAGCTAAAGCGCTTTGATAATCAATAGAATCCAATCGTTTACTCATATATCTATAACATTTTATCAGGCCATTATCCTCGTCTTTATTATCTAAAGAGGCATACTTGAACGCTATTTCTTCAAATACTTCCTTATGCTTACCTGTTTTTAATTTCTCCTTGCTTTCATCCAGCCATTTTTTCGGCTCAAGAATATTACACCATATCGCGGCCTCAGATAAATATTCGCATAAATGAAAAAAATCTACCAAGTAAGTGCCCTGGTTACCAAACTTTAATTTCACTTGTTCTGCTATCCAGGCAGCTCCATCACCAACGGCATGAACATGTGTATGATTTTGCATGCCTGCTAAACAAGCGCAGTCTAACATCTTTTGACCAGCTTCTTCAGCCGAGACAATACCCCCAGAATAAAATCTCTGTATTTTGTCCTTCCCTCTTGATAAACTTAGTTTTAATTCTTTCCAAAGGACTTTTCTTGCTTTTCTAGAGTCTTTTTTAACCTCTCGTTTAACTGAATCTATTTCAACAATTGGCACCATACTTCCATCAGTTTCACTGATTAAAACGTCCTCATAGTTGGTTGCATTTTTTTTAAAAAAACTTATCTTGCGAGCATGCTTTTCGGTAATAAGTCTAACGGTTGAAGATGGAACATCGATTCCATAATGTTCTTTGATTTTTTCTACAACTTTTGCAAATGGAACATCAGCTCCAAAATCAGTTATAACCCTTTCCAATGGCAATGAGCAGCTCTTACATTTCACTCGTGACGATAAGGAAAATGGCCTAAACAATTTTCTATCTTTAATAAAACAACGTTCCTCTGTACTTACTTCACCAAAGGTTGTACGCCAAGTTACTTTTTTTTTGAGTGCTTTCTTAATTGATTTTCTTCAGCTTGATTTTCTTTTTCTTCGGTTTGATGTTTCGCCCAATCCTGAAGGCATTTTTTCCCCAAACCTCTCACTTCTGGAATTAAAGCGAATTCAGCATCATCAGCTTTTTCGATTCCTTTTACACCTTCTGTGATGTCTAATAGATCTTTGATCGACTCTAATATTTCGGGGTGATTTCTTAAACGATTCAGTACATTATTTGTTTCTTCTTGATTCAACACAAAAGATTTCCTTTTCTAGGTTTATTAAAAAAGTATTTATCGCATACCAAGAAAAATTTTGCCAACACTTTTGTTTACACCC
>CALBHK010000236.1 GCA_937894565.1 uncultured Chlamydiae bacterium | reverse complement strand
CAGATAAATCGTATAGAATGGCATTATTTTATCAATGGTGAATTCAATTCTATTCAGAATTCTGACTATAACTCCTTTCATAAAACCAATAACAAAAAGAAGTTTTATACTGATTGTTTCGAAAGTCTTGATGAAGAACAAAACAACCCCCTTGCGGAACTTAAAGAAAATCCTAGAGAGTTATGTGAGGCAATTTATAATGAGTGTGGAATAAAAAGAACGCGCTTTGACTGTGAGTTTAAATATCCCCCAGCTAAACCAAAAACAGAACCTAATGGTACACAGACCACAAACAATGGAGTTGCTCAAACTTATATAGTAAATCCTGCAAGCTTTCCTACTCCATTAGATCCCGCTTCCTTGCCCCAAAGTGAAACCTTTATAAAAAAATGGAATGGTGAAAGGGACTGCTATTATAATTCAGATGGCCATGAGTTAAGTTGTTTTTATTATGATCCTACGACAGGACAGACTATTCTAAAACCCTCTGACTTAAATCAAAAAGCACCTCCTGCACCTAAATCCTTCAGCCCTCCACCTCCTATACAGGATTCAAGTAAGTAAAAATTGCCAAAATGCGAGATAGTTAGTACAAACTAGCTCGCATGACTTTTTCTCTGCGTATTCAAAAAATTTATTCGCTTT
This sequence comes from uncultured Chlamydiae bacterium, assembly GCA_937894565.1. Classification (GTDB taxonomy): domain Bacteria; phylum Chlamydiota; class Chlamydiia; order Chlamydiales; family CALBHK01; genus CALBHK01. The sequence continues at coordinate 995 of CALBHK010000236.1, read as the reverse complement.
GTGAAGGACCATTTATCTGGGATATCTGCTGTGATCACTCACTTATTGCCATTTTAAATCTAAAAGAGAATCGTTTTCAAAAGGTTTACTGTGTTGATAAATCTTTTCAAAGCCTAGAAAAAACAAAAAAACATTTAGCAGAAATTAAACTATCTACTCACTCTCATCGCAAAGATCTTATCTCAGAAAAAATTGAAATTCAGTGTATTGATGGTACTTTATTGGATTGGGAAAAAATAAACGGAAGCGTTATCATTGCAGGTGTAGGTAGTCATACCTGCTTGAAAATAATAAAAAGCTGCCCTGAATATAAAAGAACAGAGCTAACTTGGATTTTAAATCCTTTTAATTATTTGGATTTATTTAGAACAGAAATAAAGAAACTGTTTTCTGAAACAGTTTCTTTGGAAGAACATAATGTACAAGAGAATTCAAGAGAAAGAGTAATATTTAAGCTTTCTCACCCACAATATAAGCAATCCAAGACAGACAAGGCTCTCCTTTTTCAGTGCGACTAAATATTCCATTACCACGCCCCTGTTTATTAGTCCCTTCCCAGTAAACGTAGGTTTTTTTAAAACCTACCTCGTGCATAACTTCTCTGATCTCTGGTATCGTCCAAATTCTCCAGTCATAGGTAAAAACTTTTTCAATTTTTTTTGATCCAATTTTAAAATGAATATAAAATAACGCTTCATTAGTAACTGGATCATAGCCGGTTTGATCCCAATAATAAGTAAATTTTTTATGCTTGGTTCGGTCTTCTATGGCATCATGACATTGACCACCACCAAAAACGATAGCCCCCAAATGAGCGACAAAGCCAAATAGGCCAGCAAATGTTGAATTTTCATCGGCGCAAAATCATGCAAGTGGCGGTGGCATGGGCGTAAAAATTGCCATCGCTGTCTTTGAGCGTGCCTTCGGCGATGCCCAGTGTGCGGGTGGTATGAATGACTTTGCCTTCGGCGATGAGCGGCACATTTTGTGGCACG
>CALBHK010000235.1 GCA_937894565.1 uncultured Chlamydiae bacterium | reverse complement strand
AAGAGGTGTCAATGGCAACTTTATCCAAAGAGCTTTTAGAAAAAATGCATGCTTATTGGCGCGCTGCCAACTATTTATCAGTGGGGCAGATCTATCTTTTAGATAATCCGTTGCTTCGAAAGCCTTTGCGTGTGGAACATATAAAACCCAGGCTTTTAGGCCATTGGGGGACCACTCCCGGCCTTAATTTTATCTACGTTCATCTTAACAGAGTGATTCAGCAGCAAGATTTGAATATGATCTATATCGCCGGGCCAGGTCACGGAGGCCCAGGTATTGTAGCCAATACCTATTTAGAGGGTACTTATAGCGAATTTTATCCCGATATCAGCCAAGATGAAACGGGCATTCAGCGTTTATTTAAACAATTTTCATTCCCGGGGGGAATTCCAAGTCACGTAGCGCCTGAAACTCCCGGATCTATTCATGAGGGAGGGGAGTTAGGGTATTCTTTAGCCCATGCCTATGGCGCAGTTTTCGATAATCCCGATTTAATAGTGGCTTGTGTCGTGGGTGATGGCGAAGCAGAAACAGGGGCGCTTGCAGCTAGCTGGCATTCTAATAAATTCCTAAATCCTGATCGTGATGGGGCTGTGTTGCCCATTTTGCATTTAAATGGATATAAAATTGCCGAACCAACTGTTTTAGCACGTATTTCGCACAATGAATTGGAACAATTATTTCAAGGATATGGCTATAAGCCTTATTTTGTAGAAGGGGAAGAGCCTGAATTGATGCATGAAAAAATGGCCTCTACTTTAGATAATGCCCTTTTAGAAATTAAAGCGATTCAGAGCGAAGTGAGAGAAAACGGCTTTAAAAAACGCCCTATATGGCCGATGATTATTTTGCGTACCCCTAAAGGGTGGACTGGACCTAAACAAGTGGATGGGCAGATCTGCGAAGGCTCTTTCCGCTCTCATCAAGTGCCGGTGACAGGTTTTAAAGATAAACCGGGCCATTTACAGATTCTTCAGGATTGGATGCAAAGCTATAAACCGGAAGAGCTTTTTGATGAAGAGGGTAAATTTTTGGAAACACTCGCATCTTTAGCGCCCAAAGGCAATCGACGCATGGGAGCAAATCCTCATGCCAATGGAGGCCAATTGCTGCGAGATTTAAATCTGCCCAATTTTAGAGATTATGCCATCAAAGTAGAGATGCCGGGACAGAAAATGGAAGAGGCAACTAAAGTGATGGGCAAATTTCTTCGGGATGTGATGAAACTGAATGGCTATCAGAAGAATTTTCGAGTTTTTGGGCCTGATGAAGTGGCTTCTAATCGTTTAAGTTCTATATTTGATGTCACAGAGCGTATGTCTGTAGCAGAAATTTTAGAAACAGACGATCATGTCTCTGCAGAGGGCAGGGTGATGGAAGTTTTAAGCGAGCATCTATGCCAGGGATGGTTAGAGGGGTATTTGCTAACAGGACGCCACGGTCTTTTTACCTGTTATGAAGCATTTATCCATATTGTGGATTCGATGTTCAACCAGCACGCTAAATGGTTAAAGGTATGTAAACACATTCCTTGGCGGCGCCCTATTGCCTCTTTAAACTATCTGCTTACTTCGCATGTCTGGCGTCAGGACCATAATGGCTTTAGCCATCAAGATCCGGGGTTTATTGATCATGTAGTGAATAAGAAGGGAAATATTGTACGTGTTTATCTTCCCCCTGATGCCAATACGCTTTTATCTGTTTGCGATCACTGCCTAAGAAGCCGTGATTATGTAAATGTAATTGTAGCCGGCAAGCAGCTAGCACCTCAATGGCTGGATATGGATAGTGCGATCAAACATTGCACAAGGGGCTTGGGGGTTTGGGAATGGGCAAGCAATGACCACGGAGAAGAGCCCGATGTTGTGATGGCTTGCGCGGGCGATGTGCCGACTATTGAAACGCTAGCGGCAGTAGAAATTTTAAGAGAACAGTTTCCTGATTTAAAAATCCGCGTGGTGAATGTGGTGGACCTCATGACACTGCAATCTCGCAGCGAGCATCCTCATGGGCTTAACGATGCAGATTATAATGCACTATTTACAAAAGATAGGCCTATTATTTTTGCATTCCATGCCTATCCCTGGCTGATTCATAGATTGACGTATAAACGCGTTAATCAGCGCTTGCATGTGCGTGGTTACAAAGAAGAGGGGACGACCACAACACCTTTCGATATGTGCGTGCTCAATGATCTGGACCGCTTTCATCTGGCAATGGATGTGATCGAAAGGGTAGAGAAATTAGAAGCGCGCAGTGCACATGCGAAACAGTATTTGCAGAATAAATTGATTGATCATAAGGCTTATATTCAAAAGTATGGAGAAGATATGCCCGAAATCCGTAATTGGAAGTGTAGCTTTGCTTCTTATGAAACGATAAAGAAATAAGGTTGCGGCTCTGCGGTTATTTCTAATTTTATGTTTTCTTTTTTTTGTGATGGTTGACAAATAATTGCGTAATAGTGTAACATTACACTGTCGTAACAAAATGTTTGGATACAAGATGAAGCTCCATCACATTTATCTTCTTTGTTTGTTTT
>CALBHK010000234.1 GCA_937894565.1 uncultured Chlamydiae bacterium | reverse complement strand
CTTGAATCAAAAAGAGGGTGAAATAAAGCTTTTAAAGGCGCAGCTCAAGGAAAAAGACGATGAAGTTAAATTATACCTTGAGCGCTCTGTTGCGGCTGAGAAGAGGCTCGAGTTTTTAAAAGAAGAAAAACCGAAAACAAAATAGTGGAAAAGTGGAATCTTTCACGATCTGTTTATGAAAAAAGATCTCTAAGGAAAAATGCGGCTACGGATAAAATTAAAATAATTAAGAATCGCTTGGGAATCTCAAAAGAGTCTTTATCACTCACAGTGCGAGCTCATTTGCGGATTGGCTATGCTGCGTGTTTTGATGTTTTTTGTACTCTTCTAGCCAAATTTTATAGCCCACTGAGCCCGGTTCAAAGTTCGTTAGGTACGTGCTGGTGGGTTTAAATTTCTCGGCCTCTGCGGGGAACTCGGCGCGGAAGGACTCAAACTCTTTTTGGATTTGCTCGAGCTCTAGCGAGCTTTGGATTTGCTGCATCTCTAGGCGCGAGCGCTCAACATCAGCCATTGAGGCCTTGAGCTCAGAGAGGTAGCTTTGGCTGATATACCCGCCTGATTTTACTGCACCGATCAGGATCGCTACCGGGTTACCGAGTTTGGATTTGATCGCGTTCTTTGCTAGATCATACGAAAAACCATCGAGTGAGCTTTGAAGGTCCTCTGGCGTTATTAAACCCTGCCGGACAAAATCACGGAGTTGTTTGAGGGATACCCGGCCTTCTAGATTTTTAGGCACACTGAGCCATAAATCTGGCTCAAGTTCGGGTAGTGTAGTTGTTGTATTATTAATACTTAAATTACTACTACTACAGGGAGGGGTTGCTAACGGATACGCTAACGCTTTAGGAGACGCTCTGCTAACGGTTTGCTCACGCTCTGCTAACGGTTTCTCAGACGAAAGATGTATTCGGATCATTTGAAAAACATCTTTTTCTAAAGAAAAACGACGCCAGCCAGACCTACCTAAGTGTACTTGGGTTACTTTTATAAGTTGTTTTTGTTCTTGAAGTCTAAATATCAGGTTTCTAAGGCGAACTGAGCTTACGTCGAGATTAGTTAGTAACTCTTCTGTTGTTACAATTGGAGTCTCTAAGGCGCCAGAGGATTCACATTTTTGAAAGATAAAAAATAACAAACGCTTTTCTTTTCCAATTAACCCTAAAACATCATTTTCTGCTAACGGTTTGCTAACGTGTTGCTCACGCTTGGCTAACACTTTGGGAGACGCATTGCTAACGGTTTGCTCACGCTCTGCTAACGGTTTAAGATTAAAACTATCGTCAGAAGGAGATGCCTCAAGATATTGATTTTCAAAACTAGCGTTGGTGACCCTCTCGGGCATTGAATACTCTTCTTCAATATCAGCAAGAAGAGACGCCGCTGCTGCTCTATTTTCTTCGCTTTTATTACGTCGTGACTTCATTCAAAAGACCTTTTCTGCCGCGACTTTTTTGGTTAATAATCGGAGTTGGTTGAATTTGAACACCGTCAACTAATTGCAAAACCTCACGAGTGAAATTTAAGTATTGTTCGGCAGCTCTACTCTTTCCTAAATAACTATAAATTGTTTTTTGTCTCAGCTGAGCGGTTTTTATTGTACTGTCAATTCCGAGAGGCTCAAAAACTCGTAATTTATCTTTAAAGTGCTCAATAACTGTCGAATAGATGTCTCTTGTAACTGAGGGGCGCTGGTCAAAAATAGTTGGCAAAATGCCAAGAACATTTATTTTTCGTTCGTAGACATCTTCGATCACCTTAACTTGTGCAAGAACAGAGGCGATACCAGGCAGGGCAAAAGGGTCCATTGTAGCTGGGATTATAAGGTGATCTACAAAAGTTAAAACGTTTTGTGTGACTGTATTTAGAGAGGGAGCACAGTCGATAACTACATAGTCCCATTCATTTGAGCCAAGCGCCTTAAAACGCACCCTCAGAGTCTCCTCTCTTCTTGGAAAAGAGACCATTCTAGTGTCAGCTTCAGCAAGGCGCTTTGAGGCCAAAAGGACGTCAATTTGAGCTTCACTAGAAACATCAATTTTATTCATCGAGGCCGCGCTGATCGATTGGCCATCAACAAGAAAAGAAGCAAAGCTTGCCGTTGCTTCCGAGTGTTTGAGACGAAAATACGTTTTAATCGAGCCCTGAGAGTCCGCCTCAATCAGAAGAACTCTGGCTTTTGGTTTATGGATTAATATTCCAGCAGCTATGTTAACGGCCGTGGTCGTTTTTGCAACACCACCCTTTTGATTGTAAACTGCAATTGATTTCATTAATCGCCTCCCTTGGCTTACAGAAATTTCAATCTAAAAACCAGCAGTGGTCATCTAAAAAATCCGCAACCCCCTGAGTCATTTAAAATAACTGCGCCATTGTAAATAAGTTGTCAATTTTGACAACTTATGATAGTCTGGCTATACTATGAATGAGCGGCGAGACTACAAAATTTCTATAACTGTTAATTCTAGAGCCGTTAACAGGGTCATAATTGACCCTCATTACGAACTTAAACATGGCGATTCGGTTAATGATGAAATTATTTTAAGTCTTATCCAAATGCTCGATGGAAAGACGTTTACGCCAGAGGTTGAAGATGATGGTTTTCAGTATTTTAAAACGGACCCGCTTGAACTGAACGGAGTCAGGTATCGACTCATTTGGCTTTTAGAAAAAAACGAAATCTATATTGGCGTGATAAACGCTTTTCGGAGGTAAGTATGGCGCGAAAAATTGAACTCAAAGATGGCTCTACAGTAAGGTACCCAGAAGAAAAAGACCTAAATGACATGATAAAAAAGTTATCATCAGATGATGTTATTGGGAGCACTGTTATTCCAAAAAATGCACCAGAAAGCGATAAAATTAAGTACAAACTTTGCGGTAAAATTTTAGAATACAAGCTGACAAAAAATCTTACGCAAAAAGAGTTAGCCGAAAAAATAGGTCTCGATGAGCCAGAGACAAGCCGAGTTTTGCACTATAAAATTGAACGCTATTCGATCGAAAGATTGCTTGGATATGCATTAACTCTGTATCCAAAATTGACTATCGAAGTTCTAGCGGCCTAGGCAATCTTCTTCCCATTCTTTGTTTTATTGGAGCCAGGAAAGCTTCCAAGCAGATTGGGGTCTTTTTCAAATAACTGCATCAGCCTTCTAGCTGTTCCGGATGGCTTTTTATTACCCTGCTCCCAAGCTTTAACAGCCGATGGGGACACCCCAAGGATAAGCGCAAATAGGGGCTGACTTAAACCAAGAATATTCTCTCTCAGCGACTTAATTTTCTTCTTAGACAAATCTGGTGGAGGCAGTGGAATTTCAAATTTTGTTGAACGCAGGTCAATCTTACCGCGTTCGTAATCAATAGCGGACGTAAGACCTTCTTTTAAGTCTTCAAAGTATTTGTTTTGGCTCATAAGTTACTCCTCTTTAAGGGTCTCAATAAGTTTTCTTAAAAATTTCTTTTCATCGGAAGACAAATCTTCCTGTTCGTTCTTAGAGTACAGAACAATTAAGTAAATTTTTTCAGATTCGGGGCGGTGAAGATAGGTCACCCGATATCCACCACTTTTACCTTTTCCTCTGCCACCATGTCGCATTTTTCGAAGTCCACCAGTTCCAGAGATAACATCGCCAACTTCCGGGTTCGTAAGAAGGCTCTCTTGAATACTTCTCAGCAACTCAGGCCCTTCGGGGAGGGTATCTAAATAACGACGAAATGGCGGAAGCTCAACAAATACACAATACTAAGTATTATATGTTACTTTGTAGTATATATCAAGAAAAATTATGAGTATAGAGCCATCAGACAGCAATTCCAAAGTCCGGTGCATATATAATTAAAGTCCCCTCCCGCCCGAGCTGGCCTTTTAAGATATTAATTTTCCTAGAATATTCGTAAAAATAAAATCAATAAGATTATGAACTCTTTGCTATGAGTTTGCCACGACTTCCCTGGTGAGTTCTCTAGGGACTTACTAGGGGGGGGTGAAGTTTGTTGCGAGCAACTAACGTTTAATTCGTTCTGACAAAAAAGCTCACTGAACGGTACCAGTCGGCCACTCAAAACCATTCCCCAAATGGTCACTTTGTATATTTCTCTACAGTGTTTAATTTTTTTGTTCTGCTTTATACTGTTAGGATGCCAAATATTCTTTTTTTATTTTTTATCATACTTTTCTCTAATTTTGCCTATTTTATTCGTTCGGCTGAGGCTCAGAGCCTAAACTTGTGCTCGGGATTTTATAGCACTCCCTCTAGTATTACTGAAATGGGCATCGTCGAACATTTTCAGCTTCTTAAGAGCCAGCTCAAAGAACTAAATTCTGAATATGACTTTACATTATCGGTTACTGAAAGGAATATTTCACGAGGAACTTTTTCGTTTGAGTCATGGGAAGGATTTCATTTAGAAATTTATGCAATTAGTAGCAAATCTAGTGAGAATAAAAATTTGTATGCTGCCGTCACAGTTGCAAAAAAAGACCTGAACATAGCTTTACTAGAAAATTTAGAAACCCACGCCTTACAAGCTGAGTATTCGCCGTTATATGCATTTAATCAAACTAATCAATCCGCACATCAAGGAGTGAGTCTAAAAGAATTTAATTTAGTTAAAAATTGGATTTTTACTTATCTGAAAGCGAACGGCTTTTCTACGATTGCTAGCGTGGGGCAAATATCTTTCTCAGTAGCTCGATTTTACAGATATTTAGGCATGAAGCCTACTAGTGAAATTTTCTATGAATTTGAAAACTACGTCAAATATTTATTCGGCGAATGTAAAAAAGTCGACTGTGGAAATACAAAAACAATGGAAGACTTGTCTCAATCGCTATCCACCTATTATTTTCCCGTGTCCGTTATCGAGCGATTTGAAAACTTTTTTAAAAACAATATGCATAAAAAGGAAAATTCTTTTGTAGAACTTGTCAGTGAGATCAAAAAATATACTGGAATTGAATCGATAGATATTTCACCCATAACAGACACGAAGAATTCAATTATTGGAATTAAAGTAAATTACGAAAACAAGGTTCGGACGTTTTTTATAGTTCCACCCCAATTGAAAGCATATGTAAACGGAGAATTTCTTACCTGGGATGGGATTGGTACGAATGCTAAGTTTATGTTGCTGGACCTTTAGCTAAAAATTGACTTTCATTCGGGTTATAAGTGTTTTCTTTGCTAGTGCATTGACCATAAAATCGTTTAAGTCTATTTTGATTACTATAATTGAATATAAGGAGTATATACAATGAAACAATTTATTCTGTTTTTTGTTCTTTTGTCTGGAATTTCCGTCCACGCCTCTACTAACGGATACAAACTGAAACTCAATTTACTTGTCGATAGTACGGATGCGGCTGCCGTAGAAATGGAAGTTAAAAGTGGTAAAACTGCCTCTTATAACCAAGTAAATGGTGGAATAACTAATTTCATTGATGTCATTGCTTCTGAAGGAACTGTTAATGGCAATAAGGGTATATTGATGAAATTTGTAGTAGGAACTCACGGCCCAGATGGCAAAAAAACTATTCTAGGTTCACCACAAATTTTAACTCAAGAAAATGAGGAAACTAAAGTTATGGTTTCAGGAAACGAGCAGAAACCAGGCTTTGAACTTTCAGTATTGGCATATAGAAAAAAATCCGTAAATTAACCCCTCCCTTTCGATGCGCGAGCTGCTCAGTTTAGCTCGCGCCATTAGGGAGGCGGCTTAATTCCCATTTCCCAGGCTACGATAAAATGTCCCCCTAGAGACCCCCAAGCTTTTACAGATCTCTGTCACCGAGAACTCCCCCTTATGAAGCGCGCGAGCCTGCTCAACTTTACTCTGATCCATTAATCGCGGACGCCCGCCGCATCTTCCGCGTGCCCGAGCTGCCGTAAGTCCCGCCTTGGTTCTTTCACTAATTAAAGCTCTCTCAAATTCAGCCAGCGCGCCAAACACATGAAACACTAACCTTCCGCCAGCAGTCGTAGTATCAATATTCTCTCTTAATGATTTAAACCCAACTCCTCTACCAGATAGCTCTTCCACCATAAGGATTAATTTCTTCAAAGTTCTACCTAAACGATCAAGCCGGCACACCACAAGCACATCACCTTCGCGTGCATATTTTAATAAACCATCAAGGCCAATCCGCTCATCAATCACGCCGCTGATTTTATCAGAGAAAAATTTCTCGCACCCAGCTTTTAGTAACTCATCATTTTGCGCATCCAGGTTTTGATCATCTTTTGATACCCGCGCATATCCAAGCAACATAATATTTCCTTTGTATATAGAGTTTTAAGTTCCCAAAAATCGTCCCAAATTCAAACCAAAACCGCAAATAAACCCTAATTAAGTGATTTGATTCTAAGACGAGATTTTGAAACAAAAAATCCACAAAAACTAGACCTTTTCCATGGAGGATGTTGCTTTTACTAATAATTTTTATGTAACAATTATTTGTTTCAAATACGACCGTTTGTGGGAGGATGGCGGCAACCAAACTCCGTGTCGTATATTGTCGTATTTTACACTTGTGTCTTGTTTTGTCGTATGTTATGATATCACCATGAGTGTGACCGCGAAGTTTCAAAACACAGAGTACACTGTCCATATCACCGATCACGCTCAAGCACGCATGATAGAGCGTGAAATTGCGGTTTCCCTTCTTATAACTATTATTGAAACCGGAGAAATTAAATCAAAACCTAAACAAGATAATGCGTTTTGGGTTTTTACTGAAGTGCTCGGTCGATCTGATAATTTGGTTTGCGTTTCTTTGGTTATAGAGACGACAAGCCTTGTGATTAAAACTGTACTAATTAACTGGAGGCCCACATGAATTTTACTTACGATAAAAAAGCTGATGCCATATCTTTTGTTATAAAACCCGGCGCTGGCGTGGTTCGTGATGTTGAGCTCGCTCCAAACGTTATGATCGGCTACGCAAAAGATGGCTCCGTCACCGAGATCCAAATCTTAGATGTATCGCAAATAGAAAACCCTTGGTTTAACTTACAAGCGGCAGCCGCCATTCTTGGCGTTTCCGATAGAACCTTGCAGCGGCGAATAGAAGAAGGTTTTATTAATCCTAAGAAGGTTGGGCGCGAGTACCAGCTCACTCCCAAAGATATCGAAAAACTCAAGAAGGCCGAATAAGAAGGCTAAAGGCTAGGGCGTTTAAAAGCTGTTTCTGCTTCCTATCCTAAGTATTCCCCGGCGGGTTGGGGCCCCTGTATTAACAAATCAACCACCAAGCCTTATGTTCCGCGCTCACCACGATTCTGTTTAAAATCATTCGAGTCCAATATTTCGAAAACTATCCCTATAATTACCTAATCAGGACTGTATCGTCTACAATCTTACAATCGGACTATGTTAAGGGGGTTGGGTCATTGCCACCTACTTCTACAACTAAAATACACATCAGACACAAATTTTTTACTTTACCTTAAAATCGTCAAAAAGCAATTGACGACGAAGAAGTCAGTGGTCTGCAATCTTACAGCGTCCACATTTTAAGTGACCAGTTTGTAAAAAATCTCATTTTGATTTATAGAATTATAAATTAGTGTCATAAAAAATGACATCAAGGGTGACTATTTGCCAAAACAAATGCTTGTCTAAAAATCCCCAAAAAATGAATTTTTAAACAGTATTTTTGGTACAAGTATTGCTGTTTGTAAGTATTATGGGTGTACGACTAGTGATATTTTCTTTTGTATTATCAGTAATAAGTTATTCGCAACAAGTAAATTTAGAGAGTTTTATAAAAGCAGATAGAGATGCAATTATAAAAAAAGTTATTGATGATGAGTCTAAAATTGTTGGTTTTGAAATTGTTGTCGTTGATCCCATACAATCCTCTGTTATTAGTGGCTGGGGTCATACTGCATTAAGAATATTAACTGATGATATCAATACAGATGTTTATATAAGTTTTGCTGCGGATATTCCTGATTTTAATGAAGCCTCTTATTTTAGAGGAACTGCAGGCATGTATAATATTTCTATGCTGCCACAATCGTCAAAAACTTTCATAAGCAATTATTTTATAAATGAGCACAGAAGTATAACCTCAATACCAATTCCAATGAATCCAGAAATGAAAAGAAAGTTATTATTTCAAATAAATGAGTTTTACTTTGGAAGAGTAAAACTTAATAAATATTTATTTTATGGACAAAATTGCACTTCTTTTTTATTTCATTTCCTAAACAAGATAGGGTTAATTGAAAAAAATAAGTCTACAAACTTTCCTTCTAGAGCTTATCAAGTTGGATTGGAAAGTGGTTTAACATTCATTCCATCGTATAAATATTTAGATGCTAAAAAGGTGAACTTTGAAACTAGAAGCCCACTAGATAAAAGGTTGATTTTTAATATTTCAAGGAAAGTAAATCCAAATTTATACGACTTGGATTTTTCAAAAAATCACTTCCACGAATATATTAAGATTATAATGAGTTCTTATAATTCAAGTGAAATTAAAGAGTATTGCGCTATGGTGTTTAGGTATCTTCCACAGAGTCAAGTAGTGTTTTCAATGAAATATGAAAGCACAAATTTAGTTTTGCCTTCGGCAAACATATTTAAAATCCTTTGTTCGTCTAATCGTATTGACTCATAGGTAAATGATACCGAAGCAGTGCAATCAAGATCCGGTTGCA
>CALBHK010000233.1 GCA_937894565.1 uncultured Chlamydiae bacterium | reverse complement strand
TTGTAAAATAAAAGCAAGGGCGCATAAGGGAATAGCCCCTATGAAGAGAGTAATTAACGCTTTTAATGAGAGGCGTTTTTGCACAGGTTGCTCTAAATTGAGGTTGCGATAGGCTATGATTCCATTGATAGCTTGGATAAGACAGGGAGCAAATTGAAGTTGGATGACTGAGTGCACAGACAATAGAAGAGATCCGATTAGAGAAGTCTTCCAAAATAAGGGGCTTACTGTGCTTTCTCCTTTTTTTTCGCTGCTCAGCCACTGCGTTAGAAAGCGAACAGCAAAGAAGCTTTGAGCAATAAAGCCAAGAAAATAGAGCATTTCGCGCCAGTGACTCAATGGATCGTTAATCATTTTCTTCCAACAATTTAATGCGTGGGTATTTGAGGTGGCGTTTGCGCATCCACACGACGGCAAGTAGGTCCCAAATGGTATTGAATGAGCGGTTAAAGAGGTTGTAGTTGCTTTTTCCTGCCACGCGCTCTCTGTGGTTGACGGCAACTTCTTCCACACGAAAATTTTCTATTTGAAAAAGAGCGGGTAAAAAACGGTGCATGCCATCAAAGAGCTTGATCTCTTTTAAACATTTTCTGCGATACACCTTAAGAGAACATCCCGTATCGCTGATGCCATCCTGGCAAAGTCTGCTGCGTACAGCATTGGCTAGTTTAGAGATGGCCCTTTTAAAAAAGGAGTCTTTGCGTTTTTTGCGCTGCCCGCAGACAAGATCTGCCCCTTTAGCAATGATATCAAGTAGCTTGGGAATGTCATGAGGGTCATTTTGTCTATCTCCATCAAGTGTGATGACAAATTCTCCCTTTGCTAGTCTAAAGCCCGCATCAAAAGCGCTGGACTGTCCATAATTGCGCTCAAAATGGACCACGCGCAGCTCTTTATAAGTGGATTTAAGATCGTTTAGTATTTGGGCAGAACCATCGGTTGAACCATCATTGATGATAAGAAGCTCCCAAGGAGCCTTGGTCCCATTATATTGGAGCGTACGCATGACGCTTTCTAATTCTTCTATGAGGGGTCTGATATTCTGTTCTTCGTTTTTTATAGGAATGACAACAGAATAAAGAATCATGTTTCTCTCCTATGTAGGAGAGGTGGCACAGGAATGTGAGGATGAGGGAGACGCTCGCCATGGTGGCCCTCTCTTTGCTGCTGCTCCCACCAGTTGTAATTTTCTATTAATGCAGGGTGCACATGGGCGCGCACTTTCAAAAAGCTTAAGGCTAAGGGAAATTCTGTATTAGTTAATAATTTAAGCGAGGAGGAGTGACGTTTACTTAAGGGCGTTAAGCGGTATTGAGCTGTTAAAATGTATTCTACAGCAGCTGTGAGCCTGCGGGGAAAGTGTGCAAAGCCGGCTAGTAGGGAGTGTTCAATAATGTGTTGAACTAAAAGCAGAATGTCGGCTGATTTGGGGGTGATCTCTTTAGTAAGATAGCGGCGTACCAGTTCAAATTCTAAAATAGGAAAGAGCAGGCAGCACAGTAAAGTGGCCCTTTCTAAAGTTTGCGTTCCCAAAGAGAGGTTCAAGCTGTCTGCAGCCTGGAGCAATTTCAGGCATTCTTGTCCATGAGGGCTGATTAAAAAATGATTCAGAGGAGGGAAGAGGCATTTAAAGAGGCCATGCTCGACCATGAGTTTAAAAAAGGTGGCGGAGGCGCCCGATTCTAACATGCGCAGCATCTCTTCTAAAATGCGAGCAGGAGAGCTTTTTGTAATTTGTCCTTTGCAGGTAAGCAAAGCTTCTTGAGTTTGAGCCTCTACTGTAAAGCCGAAGCGCGCTTTAAATTTAAGCAAGCGGATCATACGCACAGGATCCTGTGTAAAGCGTTTTTCCGCTGTGCCGATGGTGCGTAAAATTCCTGCTTGAATATCTTCCCAGCCGCCTACATAGTCGATGATGGTCTGGTGCTCTGATTCGTAAAAGAGGCCGTTGATGGTGAAATCGCGCCTCAATACATCTTCTTCGGGATCTCCCCATTGATTGTCTTTAACAATAAGGGCTTCATCGTCGATATCGCCCGAGCGGAAGGTGGAGACTTCAATCACTTTATTTCCAAATCGAATATGCGCCAGGCGGAACCTGCGGCCGATCAATAAAGCGCGTCTTCCAAAAATGGATTTGAGCTCTTCGGGAGTGGCGGACGTTGAGATGTCAAAATCTTTGGGATTTTTTTGGTTGATTAGATCCCGTACGCTGCCTCCTACGAGGTAGGCAATATGACCCGTATCCCGTAATTTTAACAAGACATAAAGGGCATCGGGATCGATTCTTTTAATATCGATTTGGTGTGCCTCGGCCGAATAGATTTTCGGTTTCACAAGTCGTTTACTCTCTCTAATTTAAGTAACACAGAATAGTGGATTTAGGGGGTAAATGTCAAGATAGGGTTTAAGACCCTAAAATTGCAGTTTGTCAAGATAGGGTCTAGATTCTGAAGTTGCAGGATGAATGTGTAATACTTTCATTTTTAGAGTTTTATAAAAAATTACAGGATAGGCAGGCATACACACCCAAGCTAACTCACAAAATTCAGGAAAAAAAAGAATAACAGGATGGACAGGATCGCCTTCGGCGGCAGGATAGGCAGGATAATTATACTTCATAAGATTAATCTCTCTTTTTTTTCTAAAAAATAAAGAAGGTTAAAATTTTATACTTTATCTTATCAAGCATAATTATCCTGCCTATCCTGCCGGCGATAGCCGATCCTGTCTATCCTGTAATTTTTTGTAAAACTCTGAAAACGAAAAAGGGAGGCAAGCTTAGAAAGCCTGCCCCTTCTTTTTAAACTAGATTAAATAGGGCTTGAAATGACAATAGAAATTCTAGCTACGCCTGAAGAATTTAAGTATTCTCCTAAACGAGTAGCCACATACTGCTGAGTGTTGTCATCACTTGTGCTGAATTTGATCTCTAGGCCCCAAGGATATGGCCAGAAGTTGGCATTCAAAATAGCTAAACGAGAATTGTGGTTTTCATTAACATTTTTATCTTGGAAATGCGTATAAGAATTAGCATAATTGGCATTTATGTCTGTAAAGTCAGTTGGTTTGGATGTATCAACTACCACTGTGCCATCCGGAAGAGTGATCACGATGCGTCCAGTCACACCTGCTTGTAATTTAAGAGTATTTACGTAGTTATAAAGTGTTTCGTAAGTCGCTTCATTTACTACAGCATCTAAAAGAGTTTGTAATTGTGGGGCTGCTAATTCAAGAATCTCATGCAAAGCGTGATAAGATGGGTCGTGTTTGATAATGCCATGTACTTCCGGTGCTTCATTGATGGCTTTTATAGAAGCTGCATGGACAGGAGCTGCTGCACATAATAATCCGGCGCAGAGAGCTGCTAGTGATAATTTTAATTTTTTCATAAACTAAACCTCTTTTGTATCCTCAAACAGAATAAAGACGCATAGCCTTTATCTAGTTAGATGAGGGATTTGTTTGGATTGTTAAATTTTTTTTAAAATTATGCAACAGTTTTTTTAACCTAGAAATGGCAGTTGAGTCGAGAAAAAAAGTGCAAGATTTTGAGTCAGAATTGTTTGCAGTGGGGGTTGAACA
>CALBHK010000232.1 GCA_937894565.1 uncultured Chlamydiae bacterium | reverse complement strand
TCATCCCTTTTGCTGTAGGGGAAATTATTTCCGGTCGTCAAAGCATGGGCCATAGCGGGATCTGATGGACCTATCTGATGGACCTAAATTTATCTAATCTTAATAAACTTTTACTACACTCTTTTTAAATGAAACTAAGAAAAGTAAGGTAAGAGGTAACACATGGATCAAATATCTTTTTTTAAAACAAGAGAGTTAGTGGCTAATTGTAAAGGACCAAAAATTGTAAATATTTGTGAAAGAGGGTTGAATCTCAGAGGACAAATATATATTTGCGATAGTGAAAATAATACTTATCCCATAACGAATAAATCACCTTGCTGGAAAACTGGTTTAAAGATCCTGGCGTTGGCAACCTTAGTGATTCCTTTCCTCTTACTTATTGGTAAAATTATAGGTCGCTGTAAATATTCTTCTGTGGAAAACACTCCCTGGGATAAACCCCTCCGCAACCGGGTTACTATCAAACAAGACGATCAGACACAAAACGATCAGACACAAGACGATCAGAATGGCACCACCAACTTAACAAATACAAATGAATGTAACTACAGCCATGCGATAAACAACAACAACAACATAATTAAGCCGCAACCCCACACTGCCATTCGACCTAAAAAAGAAGATGGCTCAACACTCTATGGAACAAGATCTCAATTTAAGACAGCTGAAGGCAAAGACGATCAGAACGGCAGGTCCGCCTGCACATTTACTGCAACAGAAGCCGCAAACACATTAATTAACATGAAATTTGAAGATGTCACATCAGATATCCTAGATGAGATAGTAAATACTGGCATCAACAATTGGAAAACATGGTATGTAAGCGAAGAAAATGTTAACAAAGTAGAGCATTCTGGGATTAAGGACACTAACCCCTACGCAAAAAATCTTACCCCTGTTGGTAAAAATGAATTGTTCTTGATTAACCCAATCTACATAGATTCCATTATTACATATACAGAAAACCCAGAATTTCCTTTAGCGATAGTTATCGTAAAGGCACCCGAAACCTCTTGTATCATTCAAAAAAGCAAAGATGAATTTTGGCTATTTGATTCACACGGAAAAACTTATGGCGAAAAAAAGACTTATCTAACTATGTATACATCGAGGGAATCATTTTTAGAGGGCCTAAAGAAAAGATTTCCTTTTACCCCTACCTTTGGTGATTATGAGGAAATAAATGTAGCAGACATCCAGAAATACAAAATTAAAACAAATTAATTAGCTACCTTTCTTTTTTGAAAAGCTTCCTAAAAAATTAAATTTCAAACAGAGTATATTTAATAAATGGATGCAAAAAGCCTGCAAACTTCCCAAGCAAACTGTGGGAAATTGTTCATGGAAAAGTTTGGAGCCAGCCGTATGGGCCCTTTTAGTTCACCTTAAAGCATTGGAAAAAACCACTTGCGATAAAGAAGAATTTAAAAAAATTGTGAAAACAGAAACAAAACGCTTTCAATCTTGGCTAGTTTTTAACCAGCTCTACAACATAGAACGGTATGCAAATATACATTTCTTACGCGATCTTCCTATAACAGAAAAAGTCTCTTACAAAAAAAAGAGATGTCTACAAAATAGATGGGGATTTAATAGAAAGAGCGTTTAAAGGCAGCTATGAAATTAAAGAGGAACAAATAGATCCTCTTGTGTAACTATTCAGATCGCCTTGTTTGCGTAGCAAACGGGGGGATCTGAATAGTTACATATTATGTTAGTTTTACTAATAAATTTTAATAAAAAAAATAATTTCAGTCCACAATAAAAAGAAACAAAAAACAAATTTCGTTTAAAGTCTATTTAAAATCACGTTCGGTATATAATAAGAAATCCGCGGGGTTGCGTTACATCTATTTGCATCGCATCCATAAGAGCTGAAGCTTTAATCCAGGAAGGCGGGTATTTAAATTTAGCTACATCCATAATCAAAAAAGAATCACTCTTTGCATCGTAAGCGGCTATAGGCGATCAATGCCCTGTCCCCTCTTGTTTGACTGCTCCTCTTTGATAGAGAACAAGAACACATTTTTCAGAACTTTTTAAAGCTGAAATAATTAAACTTCGCATTTCTTTATGAGATAAAAATTGAGCCTCATATTTAACAACTTCAATCGGAAATGTCTTTAAAATGGCCTCCAAATCATCTAATAGACCTCTTGCGTAATTAGCTTTGCTTGAAAAAATTGATATTTTTTGAGCAG
>CALBHK010000231.1 GCA_937894565.1 uncultured Chlamydiae bacterium | reverse complement strand
TAAAATATCGATGCTATTTGGTTCAGAAATTTCTTTGAAAGATTTTTCGTTTTCACAGTTGATTGTCGCCGTTAAAAAACTATTTGATTCTGAAGGAGTTCCCGGATTCGTAACGGCACTGATCATATTGATTGAATCGCTATTGATAAAAGCAGGTGTTGATTGCCCGCACGGTGGAAAAGACAAATATCACTTGCATTCCAAATCGGATCGCAAACTCAAGACATCCATCGGTGAAGTGAACCTGGTGCTGACACGACTGCTTTGTGTCTCGTGCAAGAAAACCATTAACCCGATGGCTCAGCTATTTGATCTTGATAAGTACTCATGCAAATCAGGTGAATTTGATAAATTTGCATTGGAAACAGTAACTGATCAAAGCTTTAGACGGTCAGCAACAGTTATCAATAAAAAGGCCGGATTTGAAACAGCCTATACAACTCTGCATCGCTGGTTCTGGAATACAGACGCTGTAAACATCAATCAGAAAACGCGGGTTGATTTTTTAATAGCTGATGGCACTGGCTTTAAGCGATCTAAAGATAACGAGTTTGACACCAACAAAGGCAGCATTAAAGTATTGATTGGCTACAATCAAAAACGGCGAAGTTATTCCCTTTGGCGCCTGCGCAGATAACGGAATCATTCATCTGGGTCGCGTCCCGAAAGTGGTAGAAATTTAAAAGGGAGTAATCCAAGATGGTTTAATAATTAGCTAAGCCATTAAAACAAAAGGAGAACTCCCTTATGAGAAAAAATAAAGTAAATGGTAAAAATCTACAACAATTAAGTGCAGATACTGGAATTGAACTTCCAAATATGACATTATTAAGTCTATTAAAATTTGGAGGACAGACACTATTAGCAGAGGCCATTAAAGCTGAGATTTCAGATCATCTGGGTCGTGCCTTTTATCAACACCGTGAATCAAAATCTAAGTTAAAGGGTTATAGACATGGTACTAGAAAAACCAATATTGATACCCCACTAGGTCCTATTAGTTATGACCGGCCAAGAGTTAATGGATCTAATTTTGAAAGTCAGTTCCATGTTCCCTACATGAAAAGACCGCAAGAGTTTGCCAGTCAGATTTGTGATATGTACATTAATGGTGTTTCAACGAGAAAAATCAAAAGAACTTTAAAATCTGTGACTGGCGATAAGGTTAAATTATCAAAGTCCACAGTGAGTCGGATTTCAAAAAAATTAATAGTAGAATTTAAAGAATGGAAAAAAAGAGATCTTTCAAATATCAATGTTTCCTATTTATTCTTTGATGCTATCAGAGTTGGGATGAGACTTGGTGGCTCAACTAAAGATGCCGTGATGATTGCCTATGCCATTTTAGATGATGGATCATTTGCAGTACTATCCATTGATATTAGCCATTCTGAGAGTAATAAATCTTGGGGAAGATTTGCATCAGATCTAAAATCAAGAGGCCTTAAAGATCCTATTTTGTGTATTTCTGATGGCAATGCAGGTCTCATCAACTCGATTGATTCCAACTTTTCAACATCATTGAGGCAAAGATGTGTAAAGCATAAGATGGAAAACATTTTAGATGTCATTCCGAAAGAGAATCATCTGGAACTTCGAAAGGCATTGAATTCCATATTTTATGGAGCCACTAGTCTTGAGCAGGCAAAATTATTTATCAAAGAATTTAGAAAACAATATGCCAAGAAATTTCCATCAGCTATGGCCATTTTTGAAACTGATCTTGAGCAATGTTTAACCTACTATATTTTCCCAAGAAATCATTGGCTCAAGATTA
Organism: uncultured Chlamydiae bacterium; assembly: GCA_937894565.1. Taxonomy (GTDB): domain Bacteria; phylum Chlamydiota; class Chlamydiia; order Chlamydiales; family CALBHK01; genus CALBHK01. The sequence goes on along the minus strand of CALBHK010000231.1, from coordinate 1,175 downwards.
GAACTTCAAACAAGCTTGAGAGATTGAATCTAGAAATCAGACGAAGATTCAATGTCATTGGCAGGCATCCAAGTGAAGAAAGTTGTCTTGCTTTGATTTATCATGTTTCAACTAATTATTCATTCCCTCAGCAGAGGGTTCAGGTGAATGAACTTGTGAAAAAATTATGGCTCAAAATAAGAACTGATAAAACCGAAATGATTGAACAACTGGAACTTGACTTATTTGCAGCATAGGAAATATAAAATGAAAACTAACTTGGAAATATTCTTAAAATAAAATTTCTACCAAATATGAAACGCGACCTGCAGCATATGAAAGAAATGATGAGTGAGTGTATGAAGGTAAGTAAAAATGGGAAAACTTGTAAACAGGAAACTATGGGAAAATGTGAAGAGACGATGAGTAAAATGGAATGTCACAAAATGATGAAAAAGATTAAGTCTGGAAATAAGAAATAAAGACACATAGGAATAAAACATAGAAATTGGAAAATTAAAAATTGGCTCAGCCTAGGGTTTCTAATAGGCCGAGCTTTTCTTTAAGAACCAACTGATTTCTGTAGCAAAAAGTCCTCCTATCAAAGCTCCCAGAAGCCAAAATCCTGAAAATGTAAATACAAGCTCTGCTCCAAAAATAGCGAACGTGACAAGAGACAAGCTACCAAGAGCTAAAATTTGTATAAATTTGTGATTCTTTAGGGAGTTGAGCTCCTCTATTGATAAAAAAATACCAGCAAAAAATACACTAAAACTTACAAAAATAACCCCACAAAAAAACATACAAGCCCCGTGCCCCCAAAGAGTCATTATTAGATCTGATAACGATGCTGAGGTTTTAAATGGATTCATTCCAAATTGATGGCAGACTGATAGTGAGAGTGAGCTTATAACGGTATGTAAAGCCAAGACTTTGAAAAAAACAGTAAAAGGATTGGGGTTTAGCAGCCGACCGATTGAAGAGAGTATCTGTTGCTCTGCTTGTGTGGGAAGTGTTTTTCCTTTCTCTCTGGAGTCGGTGGCTAAAAAAAGGGAGAAGTCATTTTTCCAATTCTGGTTATGATTTTTCATCGGCAGGCCCTCCCTTTAGGAGACTTCGTATTTGTTTAATTCCTCGACTTACAATTTGACGAACATTCAGCGGGGATGTGTTTAAAACTTGTGAAATCTCTTCAA
>CALBHK010000230.1 GCA_937894565.1 uncultured Chlamydiae bacterium | reverse complement strand
GATCTACACAGGCGAAGACACTCTTTCCCTACACGACGCTCTTCCGATCTACTGCTAAGTGGGAATTGCTTAGTAGTTCCAGAAACCAGAACACCCAAAGCTGTGTCCCAAAGTATTTATCAAAACCAGGTTGACGTACTAATTACTTCCCCATCTTTCTTGAATTTGATGTTAATCGGAGACTCTTTTAAACGTAGTGAATTAAAAAGCCTTAAACAAATTAACTATGGAAGTGAGGTGATGCCGGCAACCTTGATAAGGCGGTTGGTTGAAATTTTACCCCATACAAAATTTATTCAAACTTATGGGCTATCTGAATTGGGGGTAATTCAAACAAGAACTAGTAATCAGGCATCTAATTTAATCGATATAGTTGATAAAAACCTCAAATACAGAATTAGAAATAACATGCTAGAAATACAGTCAAGTAACTCTATGTTGGGTTATTTGAACGCCCCAGCTCCCTTTACAGAGGATGGCTGGTTTATGACCGGTGATGTGGTAGAAGTTATTGATGGATCTCTTAGAATACTTGGCAGAAATTCAGAGGTAATTAATGTGGGAGGTGAAAAAATATTTCCAGCAGAAGTTGAAAACATCATTCTTCAATTAACTGAGGTAGAAGATGTATCTGTTTCAGGGGAAAAAAATCTCATTTTAGGAAATATTATTGTTGCCCACATTAAGCTTAAATTTGATATAAATCATGCAGCTTTTAAAAATAGTGTACGGCAATTTTGTCGTAAAAGAATGCCATCATTTAAAGTGCCTCAAAAAATAAAAATTGTTCAAAATATTCACTATGGAGAACGGTTTAAAAAAATTAGAACTCCGATTTAAAGGATAAAGATGAACACAGATGATTTATTAACAGACTTAGCTAAATTACTCATGGTAGACAAAAGCGTATTAAATAATTCCTTTCAGTTAAGCTCCGATGCAAATTGGGATTCCCTATCCGTTGTCTCAACCGTTGCTGCAATTGATCAACATTATAAAGTGCCTGTTACAGGTACTGAATTAATGCATTGTAAATCCATAGGCGATATTTTTTCTTTGATTGAAAAAAGACTGTCCCAAGCATGCATATAAACAAGGTGTAA
>CALBHK010000229.1 GCA_937894565.1 uncultured Chlamydiae bacterium | reverse complement strand
ATTGGCACTATTTACAACAAAAAAGCCTATTAGATTGAGCGCTGATCCTGATAATAAAACTGCTGAAAAGTTGCATCAGCAAATTGTAAAGATCAAAGAAGATACTCCATAATATCGTTAGGCTGCTCTCCTCACCATTCTTACTCATCTTTACAAGGAAAGAGTTATTGTCTTCTTCAAAACAAAAAAATAAAAAACCAAATTTTAAATAAAGGTCAGTTAGATGCAAATGGTCTTTTAGATAAAAGTGATTTATATACGCCCCCACATTTTAAATGGGATGATCTTGATCGCGAAAAAATCAAAGAACTATGTGAAAATTTAAGTTGGGAAACTAAAGCAACCATTGACAGTCGAAATAAATTAGCAATAGCTATTTTTGATGAATTTACAAAATATGCCCTTAATAAAAATGGAACCCGCCCAACCTCTTTTAGGGCCATATCCGCTCAATTTAATACTTCAAAATTAAAAGATTGGATCACCTCAATCCTCCATTCATTTCAGCAATCCACTCAAATCAAGATCCTTTCAAATAAAAGCAACTAAACCAATAATTTGCTTAACGCATCTTTGTAAGATTTCCACCAGAGCTCTGCGATCTCTGATCGCGGATGCTCTGTATACTCTACAAGATCTGCATACGGCTTCCAGGGCTGCGTTTTTAGATTAGCAAAATGGACCGCACACGTATAGTCAAAGTCAAATCCCATCCCATCCATACACTCCCACTTACTAGGCAGTTTACGCGCTATCATATGATGTTCTTCCATTAACTTCTCATAATCCCAAAAACGCTTGCCATTTTTTTTCATCTCATCGACTGTAGGCCACCAGGGCAACCCTTTAAAAGCAGCGCAATCAATGAGCATGACATCCATCCCTCTTGGGGGCACATACACCGGATGAGTCATAGGATAGTTAAATAATTCGGCGATATCACCTAAAAATAACATCTCTACATTCAAATAAATAGCGCGGCCCTCAAAATGGTTCATCTCAGGGATAGCAAATCGAAAGCATTCATAATCGCTTATCCATCCCGCGTGAGAATTAAGGGTACCAAATTCTCTTCCTATTTCCCAACCAGCCCAGGCGCCTCCCCTGGCGTGATCCATCCATACAATTTCATAGGGCTGCGAAGCATGCATCTTAATAGAAAATTCTAAAGCAATCTCCGCCTTCTTCATGTAGGGATCACTTCCCACGAAAATTTTAATCTTACGCCCTGTAGGCATTTATCACCTCAATCTAAATTTATCCGCATTAAGCCTTACATCTAGCATTTTGTCAAATTTTATTTTAATATAAATATATGGACAAATTGATAAAGCAAATAGCAAAGTATGTAATTGAAGAAGATGCCTTTAACGAACAGGCTTTTGAAACAGCTAAATGGGCGTTAATAGATGCCCTTGGTTGTGCGATAAAAGCTTTAAACTTTCCTGCTTGCCGCCGTTTATTAGGTCCTCTTTATGAACAGACCATCCCCAACGGCATCCCAATTCCTGGAACAAAATTTATATTAGATCCTTTAACCGCCGCTTTTAATTTGGGAATGATGATCCGCTATCTGGACTATAACGACACTTGGCTAGCCGCAGAATGGGGGCATCCCTCCGATCAATTAGGCGCCTATCTAGCTCTTTGTTCCCAAAAACAATTTTCATTAAAAAAACTCTTAACAGCAGCCATTAAAGGCTATGAAATTCAAGGCATTTTAGCGCTTAATACAAGTTATAATCAAATTGGATTGGACCATGTGATCTTAGTTAAAATTGCAAGCTCTGCCATTTCTACATGGCTGCTAGGCGGCTCACAAACACAAATTGAAGATGCCCTTTCGCAAGCTTTTATCGATAACGCCCCGCTGCGCACTTATCGCCATTTTCCAAATACTGGGTCGCGTAAATCATGGGCGGCAGGCGATGCAGCTGCTCGCGGCTTGCAATTAGCTTTTTGGACAATGCGTGGAGAGGAGGGTTATGCTTCTGCCTTAACCGCCCCGCAATGGGGGGTACAAGATGCGCTCTTTAAAGGCCAGCCCCTCACACTTGCGCAGCCGCTTGCCTCTTACGTCATGGAAAACATCTTATTCAAAGTCAAATACCCAGTCGAATTTCATGCACAAACAGCGGTAGAAGCGGCAATTGCTTTGTGTCCTCATCTTTCCATCCAACAGATTAAACGCATCACAATTGAAACTCAAAAACCGGCTATGCGCATTATCGATAAGAAAGGTCCCTTACGCAATGCAGCGGATAGAGACCATTGTCTGCAGTATGCGGTAGCTATCGCTCTTTTAAAAGGCAATTTAACGGCGCAAGATTATGAAGAGGCAGATGAAAAAGCAGATGCCCTGCGTGAAAAAATGGAAGTGGTGGAAAATCCAAAGTTCACAGAAGGATATTATGATCTAAAACGCCGCTCAATAGCCAATAGCATTACTATTGAAATGTTAGATGGCACAATTCTTGGACCTGTCATTGTAGAATATCCGCTGGGTCATCCTAGAAGAAGGGAAGAGGCTCTTCCCTTCTTAAGAGAAAAATTCATTCAAAACACCAACCATGCTGAATGGTTGCCTCTTTTTGAAAAGATGGAAATGCCGGTAGATGTTCTGCTTAAAGAGTTCTCGAACAACGAATAGGTATATCAAAAAATTCAAAACATTCCTCTGCATCAATCAAAAACAGACCATGTTCGGTATACAACATGTTGACAAGGCATATTAACTTCATTTGCTAAAACAAATTGGTTGAAAAAAACAAAAGAACAGAATACTATTACTTTCAGTAATATTTGGTTGAGACAACTTCTTGAGGGTGTATGAAAAAATATTTTCCTTTAGCAACAGTTTTTTTTATCTTCCTATCTACGATGGGAATTATTTACCTTCCTCGATTGCCTCTAGCCGATGAAACCCATTCACTTGTAACTGACAAGATAGTTGGCTCTTTTGAACAACAGCTATCGGCGAAAATCCAAAAACTATCCCCTGAAGAGCGC
>CALBHK010000228.1 GCA_937894565.1 uncultured Chlamydiae bacterium | reverse complement strand
TTATCTATTTGATTTTCATTTTCCTTTTTTATTTTTTTGGCTATTTGGATATCTTCTTTACCTGATCTGCCCACAAAATCTAAAGCAATAGGTGTATCATCTCGATTAAGGCCTAAATCAAATCTACGTCTTCCCTTAATTGATTTATAATAATAATTTCTTCTTCTCGGCATTCTAGAAATAATATCTACTTCAACTTCATTTAATCCTAATGACGCATCAACCGATTGGTTATCCGTATATTTATATTCTGGCGTTGGCTGTAAGACCCAGGGCGAGATCGTGAACGTTTTATAACCAACATCAAGTCTTGATTGACGTAAATCTCCACCTGTGATCATATGCTTCCTTTTTGGGGAAGCAACATATGTTCATCGATTCATTCAAACAACATTTTGAGTCCGTTGCCGACCCTCGGCAAAGTGCAAAGGTTACCTATCCGTTTTTCGATATTCTCTTCGGCAGCCTTTGTGCTGTTATCGCTGGTGCTCATGGCTGGTTTGATATCCGTGAATATCTACTTGGGCATCACAAATGGTTCCTTGAACTCGGCATGTTCAAAGCAGGTATTCCGGCTGACGACACCATAGCTCGCACCATTTCTGCCATCAAACCCGAGCAGTTCCAGGCCTGCTTTCTCAAATGGATGGCTGCTGTTCACACCCTGACGCAGGGAGAGCTGATCGCCATTGATGGCAAGACATTGCGCGGCTCTTATAACCGGGAAGACCGGAGCAGTACCATTCATATGATTAGCGCCTATGCCACCGCGAACAAGCTGGTGCTAGGGCAACTCAAAACCGATAAAAAGAGTAACGAAAGTGTGCCGTGGGCACTGAAACTTACTGGCTAAGGAAAGTAGGTAAGTGAATGAGCATAAGCTCATGAAGAGATGGAGGTAGACCCTCCAGAGTCTGCTGTCGGAAGCTGGCTCTAAACCACTTTCAAGTGGCTGTTATTAAGAGTAATGGTCAGAAGCGTTGAAAGAAAATCAGAAGTTTATTCTGGCGAGGTAGGGTGCAAGGAGATGAGTAACCCCGAACCCATGTAGACGCGTCGTTAACTTAGGGCAGCATCAAAACTGAAATCGTTTCGTTATTTCAGGACAAGTACACCGGTAAAGTCCGAATGCTGGGTGTGCGGTGCTCGGCGTAAAGTGGGCATGACCTTGCACTAGGCTCTTTGTGGGAACCACGGGAACCAGTCATCACGATGTGAAGGAAGAAATGCGAATAACTGAAATTATGAGCGTGAGAGTACCAATGCGTGATACTGGGGCGGAGCAATTCGTAGTAGTGAGGAAGCACTTGTAATGAGTGTGGAGCGAAGGGATTGCATCAAGCAGGATGAAAGGATGACTCAACTATCGCAAGATAGGAGGAAGTCATCTGGACAGTCCAAACCTTTTGCAATATCAAAATGGGATGTAATGACTGCTTTCGAGAAGGTGAAAGCCAACCAAGGTGGAGCCGGGATCGATGGCGTGACGATTGAGGATTTTGAAAAAGATCTGAAAAAGAATCTTTATAAAATATGGAACAGGATGTCATCAGGGTCCTATTTTCCACCACCGGTGGCTGCGGTGAGTATACCGAAGAAAGCGGGAGGAGAAAGGATTTTAGGTATCCCAACAGTTAGTGATCGAGTGGCACAGATGGTCGTTCGAGACAAACTTGAAATCATGGTTGAACCGCATTTTCTGGAGGATTCTTATGGGTATCGATTGGGTCGATCAGCCCATGATGCGATAGGAATAACAAGAGAACGATGCTGGAAGTACGATTGGGTACTGGAATTTGATATCAAGGGACTGTTTGACAACATCCGACATGATTTATTAATGAAAGCAGTGCGAAAACACGTTCAGCATGCTGAGCAAAGACAAGGCTGCAATTATGAATGGGTCATTCTGTATATTGAAAGGTGGCTGGTCGCGCCATTACAGAAAGCAGATGGAACGAGAACAGAGAGAGAAATAGGGACCCCACAAGGCGGTGTAGTTAGTCCTGTGCTTGCGAACTTATTTCTGCACTATGTATTCGACAAATGGATGGAAAAACACTATCCAGACAATCCATGGTGTCGCTATGCAGATGATGGGTTGGTTCATGCAAGAAACCGGAATAAGGCAGAAATACTGAAGAGAGAACTCGAAGCTCGCTTTATTGCATGTGGTCTGGAAATGCATCCCACGAAGACAAAAATTGTGTATTGCAAGGATAAGAGCCGCAAAGGTTCAGCACCTAATACACAGTTTGACTTTCTGGGTTATACATTCAGAGCCAGATCGAATAAATGTAAGCGAACGGGAGAGATCTACGAGCGATTTTTGCCAGCGGTAAGCACAACAGCCCAGAAAGCGATGCGTAGAAAAGTAAAAGAGTTGAAAGTGCGTCAGAAGACCCAATACAGTTTAGAACAACTGTCAAAGTGGTTAAATCCAATGCTACGGGGTTGGATCAACTACTACGGAAAATTCAGACGAAGCGAATTAGACTCGGTCTTCAGACACTTCAATAAAACGTTAGTGCGTTGGGCGAGAAGGAAATATAAGCAGCTCAAACGGCACAAAGGTAAGGCGGTGGCATTCTTTGACAAGCTATCCGTTCGAGAGCCTAAAATGTTTGCCCATTGGCAGTTTGGTTCTGCAAGGAGTTTTGCTTGATGGAAGCGGAATGAATCGAGAGGTTCACGTTCCGTTTTGCGAGAGGCTGCTGGGGAGGTTCCGGCGGTCTACTCACCTCACCGCCATTCCTGAACTGCTGGCGCTGCTGGATATGACTGGAGATCGGAAGAGCGTC
>CALBHK010000227.1 GCA_937894565.1 uncultured Chlamydiae bacterium | reverse complement strand
CGCTTTTGGAAAAATCTAGCCCAGAACTTCATAACCTTGGATCAATGGGTTCACTTTCTAAGGCTAATACACCAAATACAGCTTCATGGCATTTATAAAGAGGCTCTTGTTTGACAAATCTCTCTAATGCTTCAACTCCTAATGCATACTCTCTAAGAGCTAAGGAACGTTTTTTTGCGACATTTCTGACTTTAACTCGGTCTAAATTCTCCTGAATTGTATATTCAGGACCATAAATAATCCTTAAATATTCGCGTCCACGGCACTTAAGGCCTGGCTGAATTAATCCATGAGTACCAACCACAGTAAAATCATAAGGTTTAATAACAAAACCTTCACCACCTTGCTTTTCAGTTAGCTCTAACCACCAATTCACCGCCTCCTCACAGCTTTGAGAATCTTCGATATGAACGATCTTGGATTGAGTTTCCTTGAAAAGCGAACTGTCTGCTGCAACAAGCTCTCTGATTACATCCATGTGCCAGCCATGATCCTTCTCTACATGAACATTTCCTTCGCTTGCAAGAATATGAAATGGAGCTAATTTATAGTCTTCGATAGATGTGACCAGCCAGCAATAGCGCTCATATGATTGAATGTAATTATGGACCACTTCTAATTTATGGGTAAATTTTGAATAAAGATCTGCAACTTCAGGATTTTTTTTAAGCGCCTTTTCAAGTAGTTGTACAGCCATCGATAAGCTCGATTGTGCTGCCGCGCCAACAGAGGCGTATTGTTCTTTAATTAACTCCTGAGCTTTTGCCGACCAAGGCATTAATTCGCAATCCAAACAGATCCAATCCGTATTCAATTTTGCCCATAGATCAGCTTTTTCAACGGCTCTATGGACTTTATTCAAAAATTGAGATTCTATCTGAATATCTGTAAAAAAATTTCTTCCTGTTCTAGTATAACAAACACCAATTCTATCTTCATCAACCCCAAAGCGGCTCTTAACAACATTTGTGTCTTTACAGATAATCACAATAGCTCTTGAGCCCATGTGTTTTTCTTGACATATCACTTTGGATATTCTGTTTTTTCGAAAGAACCTGAATGAATCATTGGGATGTTCTAAATATTTGGGATCATCGCTTGTTTCGGTAGGGGACATTGTGGGGGGCAAGTAGATGAGTAGTTTGGGATTGATGGCAAAGCGACTCATTACTTCCAAAGCGGTGATCGAATTTTCTTCAAGAATGGTCACATTATTATGTAAACGAGTGGAAACGATTCTTTTACCCAAAACATCACTGACGCTTAAAATAGCGTTTTCCGAACGCACTTTATGATCAGAAATTTCAGCTAAAAATGGTTTTACTGGTTTAGCATAGACTTGTTTCGAATCCACAGATACTAACTCTTTTTCAGGGTATCTTAACGCCGTCAATTTTCCACCAAAAACGCAGCCATTATCTATATTGATTGTATTATTTAACCACTCTGAGGTGGGCAGCGGCGTATGGCCATAAACTACAAGAGCTTTACCTCTATATTCATTAGCCCAAGCGTACCGGACGGGCAGTCCATACTCATCCGTTTCACCAGTTGTTTCGCCATAAAGCGCAAACTCTCTCACCGCCTTTGAACCGCGCCCTTGATAGCTTTCCTTCATGCCAGCATGGGCGACAATCAGTTTACCATCATCCAACACATAATGGCTAACTAAGCCATCAATAAAACCAATCACTCGTTGAATGAAATCCTTGGGCTCTTTTTCCAATTGCTCCAATGAGTCTTGCATGCCATGAGCTACCTTGACATCTTGGCCTTTGAGTTTTTTCATCAATTTTATATCATGATTACCAGGCACACACAAAGCGATACCTGCTTCTGTCATATCCATGACTAGTTTTAATACAGCGGGAGTATTAGGCCCTCGGTCAACAAGATCCCCTAAAAATATTACTTTTCGTCCATCTGGATTACTTACAATATATTTGCTGTCATGGTGGATGACATATCCAAGAGTTTTGAGAAGTTCTAAAAGTTCTTCGAAACAGCCGTGGACATCTCCAATGATATCAAAGGGCCCATGTTCATGCTTAAGATCATTCCACAATCTTACTCTTTGGATAACAGCGGATTCAACTTCCTCTGGAGTTTCAAGCTTGTAAACATCCCGAAAGCCTTCCTTTTTGAGATATTGAAGCGAGCGTTTAAGTTGATTGCTTTGCTGTTTAATAACATGGTCTCCAAAACTTCTGTCCGCTCTTTTTTTATTGCGTTCGTTGCATAATTTTTCCGAACTATTAATCACAATTGCCACAGAAAGACAGTGAAAATCCTTAGCTAATTTAAGCAAGTTTTTTCTGGAATCTGGTTGGATATTGGTCGCATCAATCACTGTTAACTTGCCAGCCGCTAAACGTTTGGAAGCAATGTAAGATAGAACGTCAAAAGCATCATTCGTCGCGGACTGATCATTTGGATCATCTGAAACAAGCGCTCGGCAATAATCGCTTGAAATGACTTCCGTAGGTTTAAAATGCTTTTGGGCGAATGTTGATTTTCCTGAACCCGAAATTCCCACGAGGAGAATGAGAGATAATTCAGGTATTTTTATGATATTTTGTTCCATAGGAGGCATGCACTTTGCTATTTATATTTTAATAAAAACGCCCATTTGTGTAGGGCCGCCAAGGTTTTCATCGACAGGACCTATAGCCTGAAAACTGACAGAGTAATCATAACGATTTGCTATCTTTTCGGCCCATGTTTGAAATTCCTTCCTTGTCCACTCGAATCTATGGTCTTTATGACGAAAGGTCCCATTTGGCAGCTCCTCAAACTTAACATTATATTCGGCATTTGGGGTTGTAATGGTGACAAGCTTTGGCTTTGCGTCACCAAAAACAACGTATTCCAATGTAGACAGCCTAGAAACGTCAAGATGTTCGATCACTTCAATAAGTGTAGCTGCATCAAAGCCTTGAATGCGTTTATCCGTATAATTGAGCGATCCCTGAATAAGGTCTATTCTTTTCCTTTGCAAGAGAGGCAACCGATCTAGATTCAACTTTTGTTTTGCACGTTCCAACTGTTTATATGAAACATCCACACCAAGAATACGACTAAACGAAGAATCACATAAGAGAGTTTTAATAAGGATCCCTTCTCCGCATCCAAGATCAACTACTGAATCAACTTGATGTTCTTTTAAGACACTCAACACGGCTTGCATTCTTTGTAAATGTAAAGACAATCCACTTTCGAGCTTTTCTTCTTCATTTGCATGCACTCGTTCGACTATGTCTATTTGCTCTTCCTCTTCCTCACGTAATCTGATCAGGGCTTCATCTGTCAAATCCCTTTGACGCTTAAGATATCTTGAAACAATTAAATCTTTACTTGGATGATTAGAAAGCCATCCTTCTCCATGCTTTAGCAATTTTTCAATTTCATCTTCGTTAATCCAATAATGTTTTTGGTTGTCCAGCACTGGAATGAGTACGTATAAGTGAGAAAGCAGGTCTTTCAAAAAACAAGTCTTTTTAAGTGTAACTGTGTAGGTTTGAGCATTGCCCCAATCTGGATTTTTTTCATTCAATAGATATTCATTTATAGTGAGTTGGTAGCCCAGAGGCTCTAAAAGATTTTTTATTAAATCTTTTCCACTCTTGCCCTGACAAGGTAACGCGGCTATACATACTTCGAAAGGCCAAGGTTCAGATAGAAGTTCTGGCTTTTCTTTGCACACTCCTTTCAAACTTTGATTGAAGACTTTGGCAATGGCCATACTCAAAAATGAAGAGGCCACATAAGGACGATCATTAACGTATTGCCCAAGGATGAAGCTATCATCCGAACGTCCTTTCTTTCTTTTCACTAAAGCAATAGGATCAACGTCAAGCAATAAAGCAGCGCAGCAATTATTTGGATCGGTTTCAGGGAAAAAAACATACGCTTTTCCTACGGATAGATCAAATACGTGACATTTTGCTGGATTTTTGTGCAGCAAATATCCAAGTTCTGTTGCTGGATATCGCGATGTTTTTAACGTTAATAACATTTTAATTTTCCGCTTTGTTAAGGAAATATCACAAGTATTTCAAGCCGTTAAATGTAGCTCATTTCCCTTTGAAAATCAATAGCTGGATTCCTACTCTTAAATCGTGCTGACAGATGCTCATAAAGGATTGCCCAAAGACAGAATCGAGAAGGCGACCAACGCATTACGAATGCGGGAGAAGTTTACACAATCCAATATCAACCAGCCGCTTTGAAGATGATAATAAGGCACTTATGGTTAAAACGCTACTGGATTTTATGGGATTTTAATGGTGCAATAGGTAACTCATTGCACCGCCAGTGCACCGCAAGCAGCCCAAAAAATCTTTGCAGCACTCATCAAGAAAATTGAACTCCCTCCCCTTCTTCAACAACCTTTTTCACACGGATTAAAACCAAAATCTTGCAAAAAACTCTGTAATCTTGCCAAATAACGAGAATCCCAATTCTAATCCATTGATTCCCGAAGAGCGAGGGCTTAATAAAGCCAACATTAATATTCCTGCTGGTGAAATTGTAGATTCTGTTATTGATTCGTTACTTCCCTATTTATCAAAAAATGATATTATTATTGATGGCGGTAATTCCAACTATAAGGATTCAAAAGGCCG
>CALBHK010000226.1 GCA_937894565.1 uncultured Chlamydiae bacterium | reverse complement strand
TTTTCTGTCAGATCGCCTTGTTTGCGTAGCAAACGGGGGGATCTGAATAGTTACTCATAAGGAAGCTCGTAAGCAAAAATTCTTTTTGCCATTTTTGCTCGTGTGTCTGTTAATCCTTCGGGCCACTCTTTCCCACTTAAATCATTTAAATGCTCATTCAACATTTGTGTCATCATTTCATCATGAATGACCACGGGACGTATTTTATAGTTAGTGATAATTTCGTTAGATTTCTTATTCCATATTTCATTTACACTCCCATTATCTGAAGGAGCAGCGCTTAAATGCTCTATTAACTCTTGATATCCCCCCTCATTCCACTCCTGTTTCGCTAGTCTTTTATCCGATTCGGGTGCAAATAAAATTTTTAGAGCAAGAGCTTGAATTTTTTCATTCAAAGCCATGTTTTGCGGCTCTGCAGCATATCTTTCCTGCATCAGTCTTTGCATGGCTGCAGCACGCAAATAGTCATAATGGTCCGAAATGCCCCCACAGTTATAAGAACTAATGGTAAAAGCTTCTGAAGCTGAGACAGGAGCAGCAACAGCTACCTGCATATGTGCGCCTTGCTCTTTTAAGTTAAAAGCTGCTGCAATAATGGAAGAAGAAGAACGCGAAGCTGCTTTCATCCCCACAGCAATTAACATTCCACCCGCTAATACAATAGCAATGACCCTTATCCAAAATTTCAGCATATAAACCTCTCCTTCAATATCAGTTCAATCTATACTCAAACAACTTAAATAAGACAAGAGACCAATACCTAACCGCAGAGCCGCGGAGTACGCAGAGGAAACGCAGAGAAGTAACCGATATTCCGCTCTTCCCTGGTTAGAAAAATGTAATTTTTTATACCTCTGAGGATTAAAATATTACGTTTTTCAACCTATGAAGAGCGGAATGTCGGGTAAAATTGTTGCTATCTTTTATCGGAAAAAAGTATTCTCTCTGCGTTTCCTCTGCGTACTCCGCGGCTCTGCGGTGAACCCTCTCGTGTCTACTCCAAACCTCAGTAGCCACTGTATAAATAGCGTTTTCGTTTCACTAAAAACTCTTTGCGTTCCTGCTGCTGAAACTGCCTTAACTCCCATGTCGCATAGCGCTTGGTCTCCATCAGTTCATAAATACGATCTGTTCCATTCACTTTAGCAAACATCTCCCGGCGCTTATATTGATCCTTAAGTGCCTGCGTAAAATGTTTAGGATACAAGCTCTTTAAAATGCCCATTATTACGTATTGCGTTGTCACAGGTTCAAAAACAAGAGGATCTACTACCATTAACAAAACACCTTCACAATCTTCATTTACAAACTTTCCATAAAAAGGCTTGTAGCTAAAAGGGTAGAATATGACCCCCTTTAGATTTTGCGCATTAAGAGTATCCGCTAGCTGCCGACTATTAATCCACGGCGCCCCCACGCATTTAAAGGGCAAAGTATAGCCCACTCCAATGTTGACAATCCCCAATTCCCCTAAAATGCCAGTCATCGGATAATAATAAGTAGTCTGAGGCTCAGGCACATGAGGGCTTGTGGGAATCCAGGAAAGCCCTGTATCTGCAAAAGTCATCGCCCTCTTCCATCCCTTCATAGGTACTATAGTCAACTTACACTCTATGCGATATTCTTCATTAAAGAAATGTGCAAGCTCAGCAACTGTCATGCCGTGGCAATAAGGCACATTGATATAACCTACAATGGAGCGCCATTTTTCTTCCATTAAAGGACCATCTACTACCAAACCATTGATAGGATTAGGGCGATCCAGCACCATCACGGCAATTCCTGCCTTTGCCGCTTCCTCCATCGCATAAAAAAGAGTAGAAATATAGGTATAAGAACGCGATCCAATATCTTGAATATCATAAATAAGCAGATCGATATTTTTTAACATTTCAGGAGTTGGCCTGCGCGTTTTACCGTGCAGGCTAAAAACAGGAATATTGTCTAATTTTCCATCTACAATATGCTCCCAAGCGTGCCCAGCTCCATTTAATCCATGTTCTGGGGCAAATAGGGCTGCTAATTTGTAGTCGTGCTTATTTTGTCCTTCTTTTAAAACATCAATGCTGGATTTTAAATCATGGGTGATCGCTGTATGATTAGTTAAAAGCCCCACACGTTTACCTTTAAGCATTTGAACATACGGGGGTTTTAACAAATTCTCCAACCCGACTCTCACCTCAGCTGATAGAGAAGTAAAAAAAAGAAGAATATAAAAAAGGTAGCGCATCACTTACTCCGTCTGTTTCCAAAAAGCGGGAACCAAGATCACCAAAATAGCAAAAAGTTCTAACCGTCCCAAAAGCATTAAAAAAGAGCCAAGCATAGCCCCAAAAGGAGAGAGAAAGGCACAAGATAAAGTAGGTCCCGCCTGTCTAAATCCTAAACCGGAGTTATTAATAGTCGCACTCACCAGCCCTAAAGCCGTTTCAGGATCTACATGATCCAAAGTAAATAAAAAAACAGCCGCCACAGAAATAGCAATATAGGCTGCAAAGAAACAAAATACCATTTGAGCTGATTCTAAGCCAAATTCCTCTTTGCCAATTCTAAGCTGTCGAATTGTAGCCGGTCTAAAAAGAAGTTCAATTTTATTGCACACAACCCTAAAAAGCATCATAGGGCGTATCACCTTCATTCCACCCGAAGTAGACCCGGACATGCCGCCGATAAAAATAAGAATGAGCATTAACGCCTGCACGACATAAGGCCATTGATCATAGTTGGCAGTTGCAAAGCCGCAAGAAGATTGTGCAGAAACTGTTTGAAAAAAACCATAACGCAAAGCCTCTGTAGCCGTGTAACTTCCCTGTACACTTCCATCTAACGATACTCTATCAAATCCATAAAGCTGCCCGGCTGTAAAAAAACCGGAAATCAAAATGATAGCTAAAAAAGCTAATAGTTCAGGATTGTATAATCGATAAATTTTACCTTTTATCAAAAAATAAAAGAGATAAAAATTCACGCTGCCTAAAAACATAAATATAATCACCACCCACTCTGTGGCTGGATTGGCATAAGAGGCAATACTTTGATTTTTTACACTAAGCCCCCCGGTAGAAACCGTTGAAAAAGTAATGCAAACAGCATCAAAAAAAGAAAGGAGCGGATTGGTAAAGAGCAATAAAATCAATTGCGCAGCAGAAATAAATAGGTAGATTTTCCACAAATGTCTGGCTGTTTCAATAATACGAGGAGTAAATCCCTCCTTAACCGGCCCCGTCATTTCTGCAAACAAAAAAATCTTCCCCCCCATCCCCAGTACAGGCAAAACAGCAGAAAAAATCACAATAATTCCCAATCCCCCTATCCAATTTAAAAAGCTGCGCCAAAAAAGAATGGGCTTGGCAACAGCTTCAATGCCCTCAACAATAATTTTATTTTCTGTATTCCTAATAGGCTCTATTGTCCCATTATAAATATAATAAGCTCCCAAATCGCCGTAATCTTTATCAATATAAGCAACTTCGTTTAACCCTTCATATTTTTTTGGGCACATCACGGTCGATCCTGTCGTTGTTAAAGCAGAAACAGTTTCAAAATAAGCTAAAAAAGGGCTCTCTAAAGTGGAAGAGAAGATAAAAGGCAGCATGCTAACAAGCGGAGCGAGCAACCAAACTAAGACCATCGTTAAGAGGCTTTCACGTCTGAATAATCTAAAGTTTTTTTTAGACTTACGACCAAAAAAAGATAAAATAAGACCCACTAAAGCCGTCAAAACAGCCGTCCACAAAAAAGCATACGTGCAGGTGGGATAAATATCTTTAACATAATAGTCATAATACAAAGCCAACCCAAAAGGAATAAGCATCAAGGCTGCAAAAGCATAAAAAAAACGGCCCAGAACCCGGCAAATATCAGAATAGTACATATACTAAAACATCTCCTCCAACTCTCTCTGGTGGCGCAAATGGCTAATCACGATGACTGTATCACCCGGTGAAAAGACATGGTCTCCTCTGGCGATCATGATTTTTCCTCGATTTTGAATGACCCCCACTAAAAAATCATTAGGAAAATGAGGTGAAAGCTCTGAAATAGGAATTCCGGCTAATTTAGAATGCATAGAAACCTTCACTTCCATGATCTCTGCTTGATTATCATAAAGGGAGACAAGAGAGGAAACCGTTTTAGAAAGAGCTAGCGCAAAAATACGTTGAGCGGCCACCATACCAGGAGAGGGGGTGTAGAGGATGCCTAATCGATCGAGCAGAGGAATATAGCCTGTATTGGCCACCTCGACAATCACCTGAGAACAACCCGCCTCTTTTCCAAGCAACCCTGCCATCACATTAAATTCGTCATTACGCGTGCATACCACCATGACATCGGACTGGCCCACTTTTTCTTCTAAAAGAAACTCAAGATCAACGCCGCTATGATGAATGATCGAACTTTTCTCTAACTCAATAGATAGTTTTAGACACGTTTCATAGTCTTTCTCAATTAACCGCACTGCAATGCCGCGTTCTTCTAAGAGTTTTGCTAAATTAATAGCTGTAAGAGATCCTCCCACAATTAAAACTGATCGTATAACATCATGATGCACTCCAAAAAAACGATGCACCTCTTCCATTTTTTGCGTTTCACCAATTAATGTAATATGATCGCCGGGATAGATCGTATCTTTACCGTGTGGAAAGATCACTCCCTTCCCTTCGCGATAAATAAGAGCTAGCATAGTGTTTTCAGGAAGATCAAGATGCATAATAGGCACATCTCTTTTTTCCCACTCTTGAGGCACTTGCAATGTCTTCATTTGCACCGCACCATGAGCAAAAGTTTCCACTCTTACAAATCCAGGACTAATCATATATTTATAAAATTCATTAGCAACAAGTAATTCTGGACTAATAAAGTAATCGACATCAAAAATGCGGGCAAAATCTAAACGCATTGTATTCAAATAGCTGCTATCTCTGACTCTAGCAATCGTTGATAAATAGCCTAAATTTTTAGCAATGGAACAGCTGACCAAATTGACATTATCATCATCGGTAAGAGCAATAAAAAGATCAGGATTAACATCTAATAATTGCTCTAACAATTCCCAATTTGTGGCAGAGCCCATGCGTGTGCCTACATCTAAATCAAATGAGACCTCTTCTAATCGTTTGCCATTGATATCGATTAGAACCACATTGTGTTCAGATTTTGAAAGAAGAGCTGCAATATAGCGCCCAGTCTCTCCAGCTCCAGCGATGACAACATTCATTGAACATTCCTATTAAAACAAGAGCATTATAGTACCAAAAACCAGCTATGATAAGCAAAAAATAAACCAAAAGAAATTAAAATAAGTCCCTGTCCTTGGTAGAAATTATTGGTACCTTGAAAACTAGAAGATAAATAGGGCACACATGCAGGATAAGCGAGGAGAACAAACCCTTTAAGCACACTCCACCATCCAAGTATGGTAATGACAAGGGTCCAGTGCAACATCCAAATATTATGAACACTTACAATGAAGGCTCCGATCACAAGCGCTATGATGCCCCCAAAAAAGAGAAAAAGCTCATTTTTTTCTATAAGTCGGTACACCTTACCCATATTTTGCGGATTAAGCAGAAAAGCTAACCCCAACCAAAAAAAATATATAGCAAATACTTTTGCTAAGACAATAGACATGATGCGCCTCTTGGTTAAAGCTTAAATGTTTTTTTATATCATAGTGTCATTTCTTAAGATAATGCCATAGATCAATTCCAATATAACTAAATAGCTCACGCACTGAATTAATAGGCAAGCCAATGACATTATAAACGCAACCATCCAGCTTTTTAATCATAAGACTGCCTCCATTTTGAATGGCATAGCCTCCTGCTTTATCTGCCCATACTTGAGTTCTGACATATTCTTCAATTTGAAAAGATGTCAAAGGGTTAAATAGTACTTTACTCTCTTCGAACTGCTCAAAAGAGCGCTCT
>CALBHK010000225.1 GCA_937894565.1 uncultured Chlamydiae bacterium | reverse complement strand
CAGCAAGCCACTTAGCACGTTCTGCTTTATCAAGTCCTAGAACACCTGAGTTTAAAGAATATGAGATAAGGCCAATATCTTCCATAAATCCGGTATCAGTAAATCCAATAAAAGCGTGTGGTATTTCATCGGGTGCAAGATCTTTCTTAAAATCAGGAATGTAGCCGATAAGTGAAGCACTCACCTGTGGAAGTAGTTCTTTTATTGGGTTTGACCATTCCTCTAAAGAACCACGGCGAATAATTCCAAGACGAATTTCACGTTTTGAATCTGTGGCTGATTTATTTAACTCAATTTTTAACTGATTTTGTTGCTCAACAGATAGTCCACCCTCACTTAGGTTAGGAAAAAATTCTGATCTTTGTTCAACTCCGGCGACACCATGGTAAATCTTATTGAACGCTACTTTCATTTGTTTTCCGATGTAGCGGCGCTCGGCTGCACTAAATTCCTGTTCACCTTTTTGCGTGAACACTAACACAAGTGTACGAATTTTCATTGTGACATGAAGTTCTGATTCCAGATTAGATTGTGCAAAATTAATAACGTCTTCTGGTTTTGTCGCATCAATTGTTGTAATATGATCGACTCGGCCTTCTTTAAAAGCAGCAACGCTTGAATTTCCAGACTTTAAATCCGTCGGCACAATAACAATTTTCTTGGCTACTTCATTTGTTGAAAAATAATGATGAGGGTTTTGTTTCAAAATGATGTTACCATTTCCATCATCGCTATCAACCGAGTAGGGGCCGCTTGTTTCTGAATAATTAACTATTTTAAGAGTTGCCGGATCAACGCTTGATTTTGGTATGACTGCAAAGTCAATGGCTCCAAGCATAGGTAGTAAAAATGATTTTCGACCTTTTGCATTTAAATAGACTGTATTGCCATCTTGTCTGATCCCAAGACATTCTTCTTCAGTAGATTTTATATCCACCCCAGGGCAGACGATGTCTTTAAAATTTCCATGGGTATTTCCAGATAAAACGAGTAATCGCTTAAGCGAAAACACCACATCGTCAGCGGTGATTTTTTTTCCAGATATTGTTTTTAGATTTTCTCGAATAACCAGCTTAAGCTCATCTCCGGCCCATTCAACTTTTTCGGCAACGCCCGGCTCAACAGAGCCACTTGCTGATATTTCAACAAGTGGTGAGAATATATTTTCTAAAAAAATGTATTCATAATCAAAATTAATATTAGTTGGCTCGTAAGCACTTGATTTGAGTCGCACTGGAAATGCGACTCTTAAAGTTTTATCTTGATAAGTTGCTTTCATAGATACAGCTCCTCCGAGCACCAAAAGAATCGTTAAGACAATAATAGGTTTAATTTTATTTATTGTCATAAAAATTCTACTTTGTTGCCGATCCGACTCCAGGGCCTCCGCCGAAACAAACCGTGGTCGGCTGAGTGCCACCATTTTGAATATGTCCTTCAGCCTCTAGTAAACTCAAAATATCCTGATCGAAACTGACACATTGGTTTTCAGAAACACCAAGCGCTTTTGTTTCGCCAAGTATTTTCATAGCCCATGCAATTTGCTTTAGCTGAAGTGGAGTCAGTTTTTTAGCTTGCTCTTCATTAGCCATGCTTGAAACGCTCAGACCCAATAGGCTTGCTAAAATAATCATCGTCGTTTTTTTCATTCTTTTCCCCCTTGTAAAAGTTCTCGTTTTAGTTCAATTCCATATTTTTTCATTTTTTCACGAACAGTGCTGCGACTTATATTTAACAGACGTGATGCCGCCGAAATCGATCCACTCTCTTCGATGGCTTTAAGGACAATATTTTTCTCCTTGGCCATTTGAGTAAATTTCAAAGTTTCTAGATCGATTTTTTTCTTAGTTGTTAAATTTGGATCTTTGCGATCTTTCAGCAGTTCAATCTCCAAATGAGGACCATTTGAAAGATTTGCTAAAAACCGAATACAATGCTCAAGCTCTCTGACGTTACCAGGCCAGTTTAGTTTTTTAAGTTGATTGACCGAGGATTCAAGTAAAACAAAGTTTTGGCGCTGTTCTAGGTTTGCCAGATTTAGAAAGTGCTGAGCCAAAATAGGGATATCTTCAGGTCGCTCCCGTAGTGGCTTAATGTAAACAGGCAGAACATTGAGTCTGAAAAACAAATCCTCTCTGAAGAAATTTTTTTCAATTAAATTTTCAAGCGGAGCATTTGTCGCAGCAACAAGCCTAAAATCAACTCTCCTAGTTTCGTTAGATCCAACGGGGAGGATTGTCTTTTCCTGCAAAACCCGAAGCAAGCTAGCTTGTAAATGTTTTGGCAGCTCTCCAATTTCATCTAGAAAGAGTGTGCCACCATTGGCCGCTTCAAAATACCCAATTCTATCTTTGGCGGCTCCAGTAAAAGATCCCTTTTCATGGCCAAAAAGTTCACTTTCAAAAACACCTGATGAGATACTTGCAAGATTCACCGGAACAAATGGTCGATTGGCTCGTGGCGAGGCATTGTGAATGGCGCGAGCTACTTTTTCTTTTCCAGTGCCCATTTCACCGCGAATCAGTACGGTATCATTCGCGGGGCCAAATTTTAAGATGAGTCTTGCAACTTCGGCCATAGCTTCAGAAACGCCGACCATCCCAACAGATTCAATTAATTTTTGATTTTCATTGTGACCAGATACAGTCAGCGGCTTTGTGCGTTTTTCAACTTCTTGGCAAGCACGATGCAATATACTTAAGAGTTTAGCCTCACCGATATCTTTTTCTATGAAAAACACCGCGCCTGATTCAAGCGAATCATTGTGCGCGTCAACCGAGTCATCACCCGATAAACCTAGAATCGTGAGCCCAGGACAATGCTCTTTGAGTTGCTTTATCGTAGCTGGGCCTTTGATATCAGGCATGTGGTAGTCAATCAAAGCCAACGAAAACGGAATCAGTTTTTGGCGAACTAGGGCTATCGCTTCATCGCCATTTGAAACGGCTTTTACGAAAAATCCTTCGTCTTCTAAAAACGAGGTCATCGCTTTTCTAAAGGCAAAATCATCATCGACTAAAAGGATATTGTGTTTCATTCCGGCGCCCCCTCCGCAAATTCACATGGAAATACTGATTCAAATACGGTGCCCGGACTTTTTAGATGAAATTAAGCATAAAACTTAATCTATTGGAGTTGAATTTTTATTGAGCCAAAATTTGGGTTTTATTTATGAAGTAAATTCATGGTCAAAATGCACCAGGGACTATTGAAGCAATTAAATACATGAAAAAAAAGGGAAATTGATATACCTGGGGGTGGCGGATGTCCGCCAGGTCTATTTATAATTACCAAGACCGAAGCCTAGAGTTTAAAAAACCGGACAGAGGTGTTTCTCTCAAAAAGTCCTGCGATTCGTCTAAAAATTAGACAATCAAATTGGGCTCCAAAATTTCTTTAGTTTTATTCATGACCTGCCGATCAGATCTTCGTATGCAAAAGTGTATTAAAATGAAAATCTTATTGAAAAAGTCGCTATTGATTGCGGTGGCATTCATTGGCACGGTTTCGTTGAGTGGTTGTCTAAACGGTGGAGATTCGGGAAGTACATCGTCTCCGGCGTCTTCAACTCCGACTACAAGTCCAACGACAAAAGAATTTGGATTTTCTGGGGTAAGTTCTGTGACGGCGTTGGGTTCTACGTCATTGCGGATTCAGTGGAGTCTCGCAACGGACACTTCGGTAACGGGATACCGAATTTATGAAATGGGAACCGACGGAACACTTACTGCGATCGCAAATGTTTCATCGTCAACGACAAGTTACAATCATTCATCGTTAACTGCGGGCACATTTCATAACTATGTAGTTCGAGCTTTTGATGCGACTTTGAACGATGGAAATTCAAATTTTAAAGGAAACTACACTCATTCCGGTGCAACATCGGTATCTATTACAGGAACGACTACGGCCACAATAAATTTTGCAGCGGCTGGAAGTTTTGCGGACTCGGTAAATGTGTATGGGACGTCCAGGGGCGTAACAACATTACTAGGAAGTGCTACAAACTCCGCGACCTCATTTTCTGCAACAGGTTTAAAGTCAGGAACAACCTACACGTTTAGCACGAAAGTTGTGGCAGCGGGAATAGAGTATGATAATTCAGTGTCACAATCTGCTCAGACGACTTCACAGACTTCGACGAAATACAAAGGTGTAATGCTTGTGCAAGCCTATGGCGATGCACCCGGTGCCCCGACAGGCACACCGCAATCTAGAAAAACGGTGATTACTTGGAATGCTTTCACGGGTGCAGTCAGCTCAACAGCTTACTCGCTAGTAAGAACTGGCCAAGGCGCCGTGTTGGATTCAACCACAACAACAGCCTGTACAAGTAGCCTAACAACAAGCTGTCGAGTCTGCACAGCGAGCGGTACGGGGCCGAAGACTTGTAGCGATACAAATGTTGCCGCAAGCCCTCAAGCCTACGATTACACTGTCGTATTGATTCCAACTACAGGGTGGCCTGAAGAAATGCCAGTGAGTGACTCGGCTTATAGAGTTACAGTTCAAATACCTCCCGACAATATGGTTTTGGTCCACAGAGATGCCGCAAATTACGAAATGTGTCAGCTGATGGGTCTTTCGAGCGATGCTCTTAACCATCAACGTTGTGTCTACACGGGAATCGGCGCATTGCCTTATTCTACTGGTCCAACAGCGTCGCCATTGAATTTGACATCTGGGTATTATGATTTCGGATATAACTTGTTTGTAGATCGCTGGGTGGCCGCTTGCAATTGGACAAGAAGCCAAGCCAATGGCGGAACGGGAATGTGTGGAGCTTCCAACACAGCCGGTGATTGTTTTGGAACCGCGACCCCAACGAGTACTATTGGTACCCAAGGAAATGTTTACTACGACACCGATGGTGGTACTTGTTACTATCGACAATCTGGCGGATGGGTTGATTTAAACAATTCAAGTTTAAGTTCGGCTGAGCGTGCTTTAGCTTATACGGTAGACCCGGCATCAAATGGCGGATTTAAGCCTCCGATGGTGAACATTAATCAGTCTAATTCAATGTCCACATGCCAAGCAGTTACGGACGGATACTACGGATCAAAGAGATTGTTAAGAAATAGAGAGTACAGAGCTATGGCTGCATGGAGGACGTTGACGGGAGAACCCGATATGTCTGGAGTGTCAGACCCACTTACAGACACTCAGATTTCAAGTTATGAAAGTACGAGTGGAGCAACAACTCACACGACTTTAAATTACTGTAACGCAAACACGCATTCAGGGATAACTGCAACTACCTTTACGGGAACAGAGCTGGCGCGAGTTGCAGCCGGTGGGCCTGATTCTTTTAATATTGGTAGCGTAGGAACAAAGAACTGCGTATCTCGGTATGGGGTTCAAGATCATGTCGGCAACGTCTGGCAATGGGTCAGCGATCAGATGACATGCAGTACGGCGTCGCATACCTGCACGGGAATTCAATCAGTCGTAGATACATCAAATGGTTATTCCTCGAGTTTTGATATGAATAACTTTCTATTTAATGGCATACAAGGGCCAGGTGCAACAACAGGTGGCCAGGTTGCTGCAAACTACACCTTTGATTGGACGATTTCTAATGGCGTGGTCGGTGGTACGGGGCAAGGTCAGGGATTTGGAGCTGGGTATTTTAATTTTCCATTGGCTTTGCCGATGGTCGGCAACGATGGCGGCAACGCAAAGCAAATTTCTACTATGACTGCAAAATTTCATGGCGACTATATTAGCATTTAT
Source organism: uncultured Chlamydiae bacterium (assembly GCA_937894565.1). GTDB lineage: Bacteria > Chlamydiota > Chlamydiia > Chlamydiales > CALBHK01 > CALBHK01. The sequence goes on along the minus strand of CALBHK010000225.1, from coordinate 188 downwards.
ACCGACAACGGCAATACTTCGCGCGGTCTGATTGCCGGGGGCAGTTGGTATTATGGTGGCTCTGTCGGTCGTTGGACGTCGTATTGGTATTATTCGCCCTCTGGGTCGAACGGCAGTGTCGGCTTCCGCTGTGGCTTGCCTGCCGAGTGACGTGATTGTTGACGGCAAAAGTGCCGCTGTAGCGGCAA
>CALBHK010000224.1 GCA_937894565.1 uncultured Chlamydiae bacterium | reverse complement strand
TTCTCAATAGTTAATTGATTAATACCTCTCTGTGCCCCAATTCTTCACATGAACCCAAAAAACTTCCTTCTTTTTTTATTTCTTTACGTGTGCAAGTGGAGATAAATTTCACTAAAAGGGTCAAATAAGAAATTAATTGCACTTCGGTAAATATTTTTTGACATACTGTGGCAATCGATAAATACTCTGGGTGTTTAAATTGGGAAAGTGTTAATAAACAAACGCGTATATTTTTAATAAAAGCCTGTTTTATCTCTCTTGGGTGATTGTTTGGAAAATCGATATTTTGAAGAATACTAAATGCTGTTCGTATCTCTTGCGAACCCACTTTATCATCTTTACTAGTTGCCCATTGAATGATTTTTTCTTTTCCGATCCGGTTAGTCCATTCTTTCAAACCAACACGATAGCGCTCCTCTTTCCAGGGATGTGCCTGTTCAATAAATGAATCATAAGCTGTATTGATTAAATTTTGACCCAAAGTAAAAGGAAAGCAAACAATATGTCCCAAATACTTAACTCCCAAGCTATAGACACTCTTCCCCTCCTCATCTGTTTTTTTATTATTTTCAATTACATCCATAGTTACTCTCGTTTAATTTTTTTTTGATTTTATACCGAATACGATTAAAAAATCACAACAATGCATAGAAAGAAACTCGTTCCTATGATAGGATCTTCCTCATATGAGCCATTACGATAGAGAAAAAATACGCAATTTTTCCATCATTGCCCACATCGATCACGGCAAGTCCACGATTGCCGATCGCATGTTGGAGTTGACGCATACCCTGGAAAAAAGAGAAATGCAAGCCCAAGTGCTTGACGATATGGATTTAGAGCGCGAAAAGGGTATTACCATTAAAGCGCACCCTGTCACCATGTCTTATCGTTCTAAAGATGGCAATATCTATCAACTCAATTTAATTGACACTCCTGGGCATGTCGATTTTTCCTATGAAGTCTCCAGATCCCTTTCTGCTTGCGAAGGCGCTCTATTGGTTGTAGATGCTGCTCAAGGGGTGCAAGCTCAAACCATGGCCAACGTCCATCTTGCCATCGATAAAAACTTAGAAGTTATCCCCGTACTCAATAAAATCGATCTTCCGGCAGCAGACCCTGAACGTGTGCGTGCACAGATTGAAGATTTTGTAGGCATTGATGCTTCACAAGCCATCTGTTGCTCAGCGAAAACAGGGGTCGGAATTGAAGACATTATCGAAGAGATCATCCGCCTCACTCCCCCGCCAAAAGAGCCTCAGGATAAAAAACTACGCGCCCTTATTTTTGATTCCCATTATGACACTTATAGAGGTGTCATGGTCTATGTACGCATCATGACGGGAGAAATTAAAAAAGGTGATAAAATTACCATGCTCTTTAGTGGTAAGAATTATGAAGTTCTGGAAGTAGGGATTTTTGCGCCTCATATGAAGCCTACTCACTCTTTAAAGCCAGGAGAAGTAGGTTACTTAATTGCTAATATCCGGGAAAGCCGCGATGTTAAAATCGGAGACACAGTCACCCACCAGCTTCATGGGGTCACAGAACCACTTCCGGGCTTTAAACAGATCACACCTGTTGTATTCGCCGGGATCTATCCTGTAGAGTCGATTGATTTTGAAGCCTTAAAAGAGGCCCTTTACAAACTCCAACTCAATGACTCTGCCCTTCATATCGAACAAGAGAGCAGCATGGCATTGGGATTTGGTTTCCGCTGCGGCTTTTTAGGTCTATTGCACCTGGAAATTGTCTTTGAACGCATTTTAAGAGAATTTGATTTAGATGTCATCACAACAGCCCCTAGCGTCATTTACAATATTGTCATGCGCTCTGGCGAGTCAAAAAAAATCGATAACCCCGCCCATTTTCCCGATCCTTCTGCCATAGAGTATATAGAAGAGCCCTGGATTAAATGCCACATCATCATTCCTCCCGATTATTTAGGCGTGGTGATGAATATCAGCATGGAAAGAAGAGGGATTTGTTTAAAAACAGAAACACTCGACGCTTCTCGTCTCATGCTTACCTATCGCTTGCCTTTAAATGAGATCATTACCGATTTCAATGATAAACTTAAATCTGTGACTAAAGGGTATGGCTCTTTTGACTATGAACCGGATGGCTATGATAAGAGCGATATCATTAAATTAGAAGTGCGTGTGCATGATGAACCGGTGGACCCCTTCTCAGCCCTTGTGCACCGCAGTAAAGCAGAACAAAGAGGCAGGGCTATCTGCGCGCGTTTAAAAGATGCTATCCCACGCCATCTTTTCAAAATCCCCATTCAAGCCTGCATTGGGGGAAAAGTGGTAGCTAGAGAGACTATTAGCGCGATGAGCAAAGATGTCACAGCTAAGTGTTACGGTGGCGATATCACGCGTAAGCGCAAACTGCTTGAAAAGCAGAAAAAGGGCAAAGAGAAGATGAAGCAATTTGGACGCGTGAGCATCCCCAAAGATGCTTATCTCAAAGTGCTTAAAAGCGAAGATGATTAAAAGAGAAATTCTATGGAATCCCGCAGAATTAAAATTATTGAATGTGAAGCCCATGATCACTGTAGGTTATGGGTTCGCTTTGAGGATGGACTGGAAGGAGAAGTAAATTTAAATCCCCTTCTAGGACCGGGTGTATTTGCTCCTTGGGATTCAGTAGATTTCTTCAATTCTGTATACATCCATAAAGAAACAGGAACTGTGACTTGGGGAGAAAATCTTGATCTAGACCCCAATCTCTTATATCAAAGCATTAAGCAAAAACAAAAAAATAAAATAGACCTTTGAATTAAGGTATATACTCATACCACTCCAAAGACCATATTGGGATTAAATTGAAAGCTCTTG
>CALBHK010000223.1 GCA_937894565.1 uncultured Chlamydiae bacterium | reverse complement strand
ATTTAGATTTATCCTATAACTTCAGCATAGCAACTGCCGGCGATAGCCGATCCTGTCCATCCTGTCATTCTTCTTCTTTCTTTTTCTTCTATCCTGTCATTCTTTATCTTGATTCATTTCTGTTACATTCTGGAATCAATGATTTCAAAATCGGCATATTTCCAAGCCTCTTTAAACTGTTCTTCTTCTTTTTTACTATCCTTACCCTGTCCTTGAAGCGCATTGATTAACCCTCTCAAGGCCCATCCATTTAAAGGCTGTGCATCTAAATCCTGACGAAAGACCGCTTCTGCTTCACTAAATCGCTTTTGTTCATTTAAAGCAGAACCCAACGCATCACGCATCGAAAAATACCAAGGGGTCATAGACATATACACCCCCTCTTCAATTTTAACTCCCTCTTTTAAAAGAGAGACAGCCTTTTCTCCATCCTGGTTTTTCTGCGCCAGTTCTGCTTGCAGATCCAACTTTAAAAGATCTAATAAATCCATTAAGCGGTGATCAAAAACCAGCTTCTCTTCCTTTATCTTCTGAAACGTTTTTACAGAATCATCCATCGCTTTTAACTCTTTTTCAGCTTTATCTACTTGATTGGCATGCAAGCTCATTAAGCCGCGCGCATAATGATAGGCGCCTACAGAAAAAGGTAAATTTTTATCGGGAGCAGCCTCTTTCTCTATTTCTGCCCACAAACCAAAGCGCGCCTCTAAAAGAAACGGAACAGAATTAAAAACATCATTTAAATTAGAATTAGTGGGAAGTTGCCCACTACTGAGCTGCTCTATTGTTTTTCTAGCAACCTTTAAGGCCTCTTGGCTGCGCCCCTCCATAGCAAGCGATTTTAATAAATAATAGTGATTATGCAGATAGAATCCCGCATACTCTGGATGTTTCATTCCCCCCTGCGCAAACAAAGAAGCATCCGCTTCCACCCCTCTATAATTAGCGCCCGTTGCTAAATGGTAAAAGCCATTATCGGCATAAATATGGGCGGGCATATGCTGTAAGTGACCGGATCCTGGCACACTCCCATCCAAATGCTTAGCCGCCTCCATTCCCAATTTACCCAGATGGCACGCTTCCAAAGCGTGAATTAAAATGTGGTTAAGCCCCGGATGGTCAGGATAATTTTTGCGTGCAGATTCTAAAGCATCCAAAACTTGTTTGGATAACCCAATAGGGCGATTTCCTTCCATAAAACGCAACATCGTAAAACTATCCATATGAGCTTTACCATAAATAGTAGCAATATCGGGATCCCCATAAAATTGGTAGTAGACATCACGTAAAGAGTCTGCATAAGCATCTTTATCTACATCATAAACACCATTTTCTTTGGGAAGCCTATGTGCATAAGACTCAATTAAAGCGCGCTCTTTAGGGGAGGCATGTTCTATTAGAGACTTCGCTTTTTGATAGGCTTCATCTGCAGAAACGCACCAATGGTCTCCCGGAGTATCGATGCACTCTCCTAAAGCGATCGCCTCCCCCAAGTAACAAATAGCGCAGTTAGGGTCATATTTAACAGCTTCCTTAAAAGAGCGATCCGATTCGGGAAAATTATATCCATAAAAAAGCAATAACCCTTGATCAAAATACTTTTGACACATTTCTGATTCTGTTGAAATTTTCATATGAAAATTTTCCAGCCCTTTATAGAGAGGAGGACTCTCTTTAGGATAGACAAATACTAAAGATTCAGAGAATCCAAACTGAGTAATCAAAAGAAAAACTAAAAGGAATTGGTACATATGTCATCCTATAAAAATAGTTAATAACCTCTTTACAGGATTTAAGCCGTGAACACGGCAAAAGCGGTTAGCCCCAAGCGCAAGCTTGGGGTTAAGTCATACAGACCATTAAGCCGTGAACACGGCGAAAGATTCTGTCGCCACATTCGTGGCTTTGCTTTTTTTATCTATTCTACCATAGGCTTGCGCCTATGGCTACCCGCTTTTGCCGCATTCGCGGCTAAAATCCTGTAAAGAGGGTTGATCATCACTAACAACAGACATACATCTGAAAAATCGAATTGTCAAGAAGATTATCAAGAGACAGAATTAGGAATACACTCCAAATAATAGATAGAAAATTTGAAACACAGAGGGCACAGAGAACACGGAGGGGGGGGGTGCAGTTCAATCACATAGCTAAACACTATCTTCCAAGTTATAAAAAACTGGACCACGGTTCTTCCTCTGCGTCCTCTTACGTTTAATCCAGGGCATCTGAATAGTCACCCTTTTTGAAGGCCAGGCACACGTATCACAGCCTTTAAACAACAAAAATTTAAACGTATTTCAAGTCGCTAACGCTTCCAATAAGAGAGGGCTACTGCACACGCTTGGGAGACATTTAATGAATCGATCGCTCCATGCATCGGAACATAGATTTTATAGTCCGTTAGATCACTAATTTTTTTCTGGACCCCCAAACCCTCCGCTCCCAAAATCAAAAGGGTTTTTTGCGGAAAATTAAACCCGCCAATAGGAAGAGCATCATTTATTTCCATCGTGACTGCTTGATACCCCTCTTTACGGCATAACTCTAAAGCTTGCACTTGGCTGCCCACAAAGATCATAGGCAAAAGCTCGCTAGCTCCCACACTGACCTTGCTCACAACAGGCGTCATAGGACAGCAGTTATGTTTTCCTAAAATAAAGCCATCTACACCAAAACATTCCCCCGCCCTTAAAATAGCGCCCACATTCTGCGGATCTGTAATGCCATCCAGCATGATAATTAAAGAACGATCTAAATGTTGCACCGATTTTAAAAAAGTAGCTAATTCCCAATGAATAGGAGGTTTTAACTTAGCAATGTAACCTTGATGCGAATCTGATTCGATCATGAGATACAAACCCTCTTTTCTCTTATAACAGATCTCAATCCCCTGAGCCTTAACAGCCGTAACAAGATCATTTTCTTCATCTTTACTTGTATAAAGCAATTCAATACGCTCTGGATCGTGTTTTAAAACTTCCAAAATGCAATTGCGGCCCATGATCAGATATCTTTCTTTTTTCATACTGTCTCCACTAAAAAAGACAATAGTATCAGCTTTTCTCTTTCACGGCCAATACCAAAGATGATTGAAAAGTGGTTTTTTGTCAGCGTCGGCTTTGCATTAAAATTTTTATCTTCACTCATGCCTTGCCTTAAGGCAATGGTCATTTGCTCCAGATAACAAATTTTAAGCAGCCTCCTTGTCAAAATTCCAACTTTTCAATCATCTTCGGTATAACTCCATCGGATTTTCCAATAAATGAATAAAATAATTAGAAACTTTAGCCGCCAGCTCTCCATCAATGACGCGATGATCAAATGTCCACGAAAGGTTCATCTGATCGCGGATCACCACCTCTTCTCCTCTCACAACGGGCTCTTTTCTAATTTTCGCAATCCCTAAAATGGCACTTTCCGGATAGTTAATAATAGGAGTTGCCCACTTTCCACCTAAAGGGCCAAAGTTAGAAACTGTGATTGTAGAGCGAATTCTCTCTTCACGAGATAGCTCCCCCTTTTGCACTTTCTTCATTAAAGCATCATAAGAGCGGACCACCTCTTGCATTCCCATTTTTTCTACATTCTTAAGTACGGCAATGATCAATCCTGCTTCTTGACTCACTGCGATCCCCATATCATGCTGTGCATGCATAATGATCTCTTTTTTTTCAAAATCAACTGAACTGTTAAGCAGAGGAAAGCGGCAGATGGTCATAGAAAGGGCCCGTAAAATAAAGGGCATATAACTGACCTTAATTCCCTCCTTTTCGGCATCGCTCTTAATTTTATTGCGCAATTGAATGAGTCGAGTGGCATCTAAAGAATCAAAATAAGAATAATCGGGAATGCGCGCTTTGGCCTCGCTCATCTTTTCAGCCACTAAATAACGCACCCCAATCATCGGCACACGCTGCTCTTGCGCTTTTTCTGGATCTTTTACATGTGCAGCTTTTCCCACATCTTCATCTGTAATCCTGCCTTCCTTGCCGCTTCCATGAAGAGATTCCAGCTTCACCCCCAATTCATCTGCTAAGTGGCGTGTATGGGGAGTGGCTAAAATTTCTTGCTCAACAAGTACTGTAGAACCTACCGAAATCTCGTAAATTGACTCGCCTACTTTAGCGATCTCTCCAGCGTGATAGCACTGTTTGGCTAAAACACCTTCATGCGGAGAGGGCAACTCTACCGTCGCTTTATCTGTCATGACCACAACAACAGCTTCATCCTGGCCGACCGTGTCGCCCACCTTTTTTAGCCATTCAATGACTTGTCCCTCTACTACCCCTTCCCCAATATCAGGTAATTTTACACTAAAGATAGAACTCATCTTAATACTCCAATGTCTCTATAATTGCAGATTTAACCCTAACTGCATCCGGCAAATAGAGCGATTCCAAAGCGTTAGGAAAAGGGGTATCCAGTCCGCAGCAGCGTTTAACAGGTGCTTTTAGATGTAAAAAACAATGTTCCATAATTTGCGCTGTAATTTCTGCTCCAAAACCTTGCGTTTGAGGCGCTTCATGCGCCACCACGCAGCGTCCGCTTTGATTGACAGAAGATTCAATAGTCGCAATATCAAGCGGGTTTAAAGAGCGTAAATTAATCACTTCTATTTCTCTTTTTAACTCGTTATAGATCATTTCTGCTGCCTTCATGTTTTGATGATGCTGGGCCCCCCAGCCAATTAAAGTCAAAACATCTCCTTGACGCGCTATTTCTGCTTGTCCAAAAGGGATGGCATAATATTCCTGCGGAACCTCTTCTTTTAAAGCCCTATAAAGTCGCTTAGGTTCCAAAAAAATAACGGGATCTTCGCTTTTTAAAGCTGTTGCAAGCAGTCCTTTGGCATCATAAGGAGAAGAAGGCACTATAACATGCAATCCGGGGGTATGCAAAAAATAAGCTTCCGGCGACTGAGAATGGTAATGGCCTCCATGAATGCCTCCCCCATAAGGAGCACGTATAACTACCGGTGCGCTATACTGATTGCCTGTGCGATAACGCATTTTAGAGAGCTCATTGACAATCTGATCAAAAGCCGGAAAAATATAATCGGCAAATTGAATTTCACATACAGGCTTAAACCCCATTTGGGCCATGCCGATGGCAAAACCTATAATACCCTGCTCGCAAAGAGGCGTATCAAAACAGCGCTCTTCTCCAAAACGCTGCTGCAGTCCTTTTGTCACGCGAAAAACACCACCAAATTTTCCACAATCCTCTCCAAAAGCTACTAAAAGCGGATTTTTTTCAAACTCTTGCATTAAGGTAAGATTTAAAGATTCAATCAGGTTCATGACTGGCATTTTAAATCCTCAAATTGAAGTTGAAGAGAGTGGGGCACTTGAGCATAGACATCTTGTATTAGGGAAACATTTGTTGGAGGAGGCGTATTTTTGGCTTTTTCAATAGCAGCAGTGATTGTTTGTGTGATTTCTGAAAGCAACGCTTTTTCTTTCTGTTCATCCCATAAAGAACGTTTTTCTAAAAAAAGTCTAAAACGTCCTATGGGGTTTGCAAGAGCAGCTTTTTCTACCTCTTCTTGCGAGCGGTATTGGGTCGGATCATCGGACGTGGAATGAGCTCCCTGCCGGTAGGTCATCGCCTCGATTAACACAGGCCTCTTTTCATCCATTGCAATTATTCTGCTCTGCTTGACAGTGGCATAGACAGCAAAAAAGTCATTCCCATCGACGCGAAAAGTGCGCATACCATACCCTTCCCCTTTCGCTGCTATTCCATCGGATGCAAATTGGCATTTCGTAGGGGTTGAAATCGCATACGCATTATTACGACAGAAAAAAATGACAGGAGAGCCCCTCACAGCCGCAAAATTAAGTCCGGCGTGAAAATCCCCTTCAGATGTAGCTCCCTCTCCAAAAAAACAAAGAGCAACGCTTGGACTTCCCTTCAATTTCATCGCATAAGCAGCACCTGCTGCATGGGGAATTTTTGTGCCGATGGGGGAAGAAACGGTCACCACATTCAACTCTTTGCAACCAAAGTGGTTGGGCATCTGACGCCCAAAGTTTGCATCTTCACTATTGCAAAACATATGGTGCACATACTTTTGGATCGAGTAACCACGCCAAAACAGAGCCCCACACTCGCGGTATTGAGGGTAGATCCAATCTTGCAATTCTAATCCAGCCGCAGCGCCTACCACACAGCTCTCTTCTCCTAAAGAGCTCATAGCAAAGCTAATTTCCCCCTGCCTTTGAAGCTTGATCATGCGATCATCCATTAAACGCGTCACTACCATCGTTTTGTAAGCGTTTACAAGATGATCAGGGGAAGGGATATGAGGACAGGAATCCGATAGATTTCCGTCTACATCCAGATAACGTATCGTTTCAATAGACACAGCATTCCTCTTTTTAAGGAGTCATACAAGATTGTAGAGAAAAAAGAAAGAATATCTCATAACGACCGTTTTGATATTTTATTTTTTCCTTGCAGATCAATTATTTTTCATGATCTAATGCTCTCACATCACTGCAGAGAAACAAAAACGGAAGGAGACAGAGTAAAAAAAATTTTACAGCAATTATTAATCATGATCACAATAACTTCCTTGGTCTTTACCATGATTGGCTTATTCATACTTAAAACACCAGAACATCACAAAGCGTTAATTAATCTTTTTGGTGAAGTTATTATGTTGATGCTTTGCGGTAATTTAATTATTTACTAGACCTCTTGCGTAATTAAGTTTTTATTTCAAAATTGTGAATTCCGGCAATCAA
>CALBHK010000222.1 GCA_937894565.1 uncultured Chlamydiae bacterium | reverse complement strand
AGCCAAGGGAACGGGCTTGGCAAAATCAGCGGGGAAAGAAGACCCTGTTGAGCTTTGAAGAAGAGTGGCATTGTGACGTGGCAATTGGGATATAGTGTAGGTGGGAGGTTCGCCAACAATGTAACACCACTACTCATTTCGTCATTTTACTAATTCCGTAAAGCGGAATCCTTCGGGACTTCTTGCACTAAGGTTCGTAAGAACTGATCTGGGCGGAAGACAGTGTCATCCGATTTTCTTGACTGGGGCGGTACATCCGTTAAATCATAACGCGGATGTCCTAAGGCGAGCTCAAAGAGAACAGAAATCTCTTGTAGACCAAAAGGGGAAAAGCTCGCTTGATTTTGATTTTCAGTACAAATACAAACTGTGAAAGCATGGCCTATAGATCCTTAAATTTTACAAGTCTTAAATTTGAGGTGTCAGAAAAGTTACCACAGGGATTGACAAACTTGTCCCAGTAGTTGGATCTCCCCAACTGCTAGTGCGGCCCGCTACTCGGATGGCGGCCACCGTGCGACACACCTGGATGCTGGAACCTCCTAATGATCGAATACCAAGCGACTCTTATCGCGCAGGATGCGGAGACATCCGGGTAACAACTTCGGTACAGGGACAACCAGCAAGCGACAAGGCCTCGGCCGCGCGCTTCAACGACTGCAAAGGTGTGGACTCGTCCGCGAGTCTAAGGTACAGTCTATTCCCGGCAGCAATGCCGTCTGGCCTAGAAGCCATCCGAGGCTTCAACTCCAGAGCTCGTAATCAGCAAGGAAATGTGCTGATCAGAGCGGTCTCCAAGAACTGACTTGTGGCGACCCGAGCGTACAGAGCGACGGCGCTTTTTGATCCTTAACAAACAACGAATGTTTGGCAAGAAGGAAAACAACAACATTGCGAATGCGCTTTCCGCATAAGCAAATGTAAAAATTCTGGATTGCATTCATTAAGGGATCAACAGGTGGAGTGAAAAGCATGTGTCCACCTAGTCACTGCAGACCGGCTCTTTGGGGCTGCAGTGGCGACACAACCTGGTTGCGGGAATCCTTACTTTTTAAGTCAACTCCTCCGGTACCACTTCTCTGCGCAGGCTACAACACGCCGAGAAGGAACACGGTTAATAGCCGTATCCAATGGTAACAATCCGGCAGGGGGAGGAAATCTGCAGGCCAGTGGGGCGTAGCGACTGCCCCACGGTCACAACGACTGCAAAGGTGTGGGTGCTCTTCGGAGTGCTTAAGGTACAGTCTACTCCCGCTCAAGAGAGAGCGTCCGGGTGGTCAGTGCAAGTCTATGAGCAATGGACTGGTGCTGCCCGCTTGGAAGGAAATGAAGCAGGCAGGAAATGGCTTGTGGATCCTGGTATAAAGGTCGATGTCGGCTCTTCTTATCATTGTGTTGCAGAAGGCACAACGTGTCGGATTGTTCACCCGCTAATAAGGAACGTGAGCTGGGTTTAGACCGTCGCGAGACAGGTTAGTTTTACCCTACTGATGAAGCGGTGCCGCGACAGTAATCCAACTTAGTACGAGAGGAACAGTTGGTTCAGATAATTGGTAATACAGTTGCCTGAACATTGGCAGTGCTGTGAAGCTACCATCTGTAGGATTATGGCTGAACGCCTCTAAGCCAGAATCCATGCTGAAAAGCGGTGCCTTGATGATGATAAATGAAAAAGAATAGGCCTCGGCCCAAATTCAATTGATCCTTTTAAGCTCAAGCCTTTAATCCGGTTTGACTTTTAGGAGTATCGTAATTTCGCATATCATCGCCGCAAATCCTTTGTAGACGACTTAACTGAGGAGCGGGTACTGTAAGTCGGAAAGTAGACATGTGCTACGATTCACTGAGGTTCATCCCGTCTTCTAAGATTTGTTTTCATCCCCTTCTTTTCAAGTTCTGCTGGGGTTCAATTTTGAACTCCTTCGTTAATAGTTAGTTCAACTTTGAGGGGTTTTGGGGTTTTGGGGTTTTGGGGTTTTGGGGTTTTGGGG
>CALBHK010000221.1 GCA_937894565.1 uncultured Chlamydiae bacterium | reverse complement strand
GCTCTTCCGATCTCCCAAAAAAAAGTGAAACGGTTTTATCTTTATTAAACGTAGAGACATGCCTTCCTTTTACTTTACTTAAAGGTCTTGGAAAAACAAAATCAAAAGAGAACAACTTTGTCTTCCTAATAGAAAAAAACATAGATGAGAACAAATTTTTTAATAACAACATCGAGCATAGCTCTCTTTTTAATCTTTTTTTCAAGAAAGCAAAACAAGCACTTAATAAAAACAAAATCGAAGAGCTATGTTCGATTTTTGAATCTTTTATTCACTATTGTTTCATCAGCGACACTCTGAATCCCCTGAATTTCAGCCAAAGCTTAAAGCGCTTTTTATTCGATTTAGAAAACTGCGAATTGTTTAGTGAAATTAAACCGCAATTAGAAACAGCATACTCAAAAACAAAAGAAAAATACAAAGAAAAACTCTGCGCTGCATCCGATTTCAACTCATTCTTACCTCTTCCTAATTCAATAGTAAGCAGGCTACGTAACTTAAGAAAGAACAATCTCGAACATAATTAAAAAGTTGGAATGTCGGGTTGACAAACCTATTTGGTTTGGCATTAATTCCTTTGATCTTATACCGAACGTGATTGAAGATTTGGAATTTTGACAGGAGGCTGCTTAAAATTTTTTATCTGGAGCGAATGACCATTGCCTCTGGCAAGGCATGAGTGAAGGTGAAAATTTTAACGCAGAGCCGACGCTGTCAAAAATCAATTCTTCAATCACGTTCGGTATACATACCAGGACACAAAACGAGATAAACCTTCTTCTAATGAGATTTTGGGTGAAAAATTTAGCATTTGCTGGCTTTTATCGATATCTGCAAAGGTTTTAAGCACATCACCACGCTGCATTCCTACATACTTTTTAATCGCTTTACGACCTGATAACTCTTCCAAAATAGAAATAAAAGTTTCTAACTGTACAGGGCAATGCCCTCCTAAATTGAAAATTTCGCAAGGCGCTTGAAGATCAATAGCTGCTATCGTTCCTTCGATAATATCATCTATGTAGGTGAAATCTCGCTCAAGCTGACCCTGATTAAAAACTTCGATGGGTTTGCCAGCATAGATGGATTCTAAAAAGCGCCAGTAGGCCATATCAGGACGTCCCCACGGTCCATAGACCGTAAAATAACGCAGTCCTGTGACCTTTATCCCAAAACAGTGATGATAGGCATGTGCCATCACTTCGTTGCTTTTTTTGGTCGCTCCGTAAAGGCTTGCAGGCTGATCCGTGAAATCTTCTGTAGAGTAGGGAATTTTAGCATTAGTTCCATAAACAGAAGAGGAAGACGCATAAGTTAAAGGAATTTGTGGGTTTTTGCGCACACATTCCAACACATTTAAAAAACCTTGAATATTACTATCGATATAAGCCTGTGGACATTCTAAAGAATAACGCACACCCGCTTGCGCCGCTAAATGCACTATATGAGTGGGAGAATAATTTTGACATGCATGAAGCAAAGCATTTAGGTCGGTGAGCTCGCCCTCTATAGTCGTAATATCCAGAAGCCGTAAACGCGCTTCTCGCTTTCGCTTTAAATCTGGAGAGTAATAGGCATTAAAATTATCGAAACAAAGAACTGAATCTCCACGCTTTTTAAGCGCCCCCGCTAGATGATAGCCAATAAATCCAGCTCCACCTGTAATTAAAACACTTTTATTATTGAGCATAGTAACTTTTATAAATTAAATTTTGAATAACATGCTATTAGGCACCTTATTTCGAATTGCAAATTTACTCAAATTAACACTTTCTTTACATTCATTAAATAAGGCCTCATTAAGAGTTTTGAGCATTAATACTAA
>CALBHK010000220.1 GCA_937894565.1 uncultured Chlamydiae bacterium | reverse complement strand
TCAACCCCGTGGCTTTGGCGAGTCCAAACATGTAATTTATTTATGCACACTTCCTTAAGTTAAAAAATGCAAACGGGTATTTCTTTTCACAATCCCCTCCAGCTCCTGCGCTTCTATGCCACATCCCCTCACATCTATCTCCAATAAAGAATCTGAAATTAAAGCGAGCTGCTTCATCGCATCCGCTGTAAGCCCTCTAATTCCACACAATTTTAGACTTTCTATTCGCCTTGCTTGCCCTGCAAAGTCAATCACTCCCCAATTTGTAATTCGATCGCATCTGGAAACATTTAAAGTGCGCATCTGTTTGCACTGACGAGCTATTGTAGAAAGCCCCTTATCTGTAATTTGATCACATCCTTCTATTTGCAGATCCACAACATGATGACAGCTGGCCCCTAATAAATCTACATACTCATCCTGAATCTGCTTGCAAAAATTTAAAGAAATTTTCTTCAAATCTGACAGCAACCCTATAGCTCCTATAGAGCGAAAGGTAAGCTCTGAAGAACCGGAAATATCTAACTCTACCAGATGAGGGCTGCATTTAAGAATCTTCAAAAAGGACTCATCGCACAGCCAGCCTGTATTGCTTAAGTTTAAAATGCGCACTGAGGGGAAATAGAGGGAAAGCTGCTGATTAATTGATCCCGTCTCGCTTAAATCAAAATGGTCTAAAAAATCTAAATGGTGAAAAAGATCTAAAAGTTGAATGTCTTCACAAGCAGGGGCATGGCAGCGTAAATGAATAATTCTACTGGCCAATTGATTTAAAATCACGCGTCCAAAATCACTAAAAACATACAAATCGACACAAAGCCGGCCATTAGCCTCCAAATGAATATCCGCACCGCCCGCTAAATCTCCAAACTTAAGACAACAAATTGCCGACAACGTATCCAAACCCCGTTCTTCGCTCATCAAAAAATAATTTAAAAAATTATCTTTATCTATGTATCTTTTAAAAACATCAGCTGCAAAATATGCTAATGCTGTCATTTTCCAATGCTTAGCAAAATGAATCAGTTCAATGATTTCTGTGGGCTCTTTTCGCCAAAGATTGACAATTTCCCCTGTATAACAAAATTCTTTTGTCAAAAGAAAGTGTTCTGAACTTAAGCCCTGTAAGGCAATTAGCGCCCCTTCTCGTTTAGCAATGATAAGGGCAAACTCACTCGATTCAATCCCTACTAATAAACTACTCACGCGCACGCTTTTTTCATCCAAAAGAAACTCAATATCTTCCTGGATCACCTCTTTTAGAAAAGCAGAGTGTTCGTGGACTGCAGAAGAGATACGCCTTGCAAGAGGTAATTCCATCTTCCCTTGAGCATAGTGCTGATTAAAATAGCTCATCAACAAGGCAATGGTGACTTTACCTCCTTGCTGTATCCATGTATGGTCTTTACATGCCCACTCAAAAAAGAGGACCATATCATGAACAGAGTGCCTATGCAAAGCTTCAAAGAGGTGTTTTGGTGTTTCACACACCTTGCCATAATCTAAAGAATCGGGCACATCAAAAGGCCAGCGCATTTAAACCTCTTATTATACCCAAACAACTTGAAGAATTGGTTTTTGACGACGTCAGCAGCCTCTGAATTTGAAGCCCGTCTGCATCGCCCAACTTATTCAAGTTGAGCTGCTTCGACGCCGGCAAAGCCTGGCTCAAATTCATGGCGCCTCCTTGTCAAATTCCCAATTCTTCAAGTTGTTTGGGTATACCCTAACTTCTAGCATAAAATAGCATTCCGAACCTGACTTTTTTGCAGTGAAATGGAGAAAAGTCAAGATTTTTCGCCATTTGACTGCAAAAAAGTCAGACTTATCAGAGAGAACTATGATGAAAAAATTTAATGATGAAGAAAGTTAATCACATCCCCATCTTGCACCACGTAATCTTTACCTTCCGCACGCTCTAATCCCAGTTTTCTTGCTTCCACTCGGCTGCCACACTTAACAAAATCCTCATAGCCGATCACCTGTGCTCTTACAAATCCCTTTTCTAAGTCTGTGTGAATCTCTCCTGCAGCTTGCGGAGCTTTATAGCCCTTTTTAATCGTCCAGGCACGTGTTTCAATCTCCCCAGTTGTCAAATAAGTAATTAAGCCAAGCATTTTAAAAGAGGCCTTAGCTAGTCTTTCCAAGCCAGATTCTTTTAAACCTAAGCTATGCAAGTACTCTTCTCTTTCATCTATTGGAAGCTGGGCAATCTCTTCTTCCAATTTAGCGCAAATGGCAATCACTTCATCGCCATGCGCATGGGCATATTCTCTCACTGCTGCTACATGTGCATTTTCCATAGAAGGAAGATCTGCTTCTCCGACATTGGCCACATAGAGCATTTTTTTCTGTGTGATCAAAGGGTAGGGCTTAATCCACTCTTTCTCTTCATCTGATAACTCTAAAGTCCTTGCCACCTGTTCTTTGTAAAGATGTTCTTTTATCTTAATTAAAACATCCAAAGCTTGTTTATTTTCTTTATTTAATTTTGACTGCTTCTCTAGTTTAGGAATGATATTTTCCAACGTCTGAATATCTGATAAAATAAGTTCTAAATTAATGACTTCTATATCCTGAACAGGGTTCACTTTACCGGCAACATGCACCACATCAGAATCTTCAAAGCAACGCACAACCTGTACAATAGCCTGCGTCTCTCTGATATTGGCTAAGAATTTATTTCCCAACCCCTCTCCCTTTGAAGCTCCCTTCACAAGACCTGCCACATCGACAAATTGGGTATCTGCATAGACCAATTTCTGACTTTTAGAAAGTTTGGAAAGAATAGCTAAACGAGGATCGGGCACCTTAATATTGCCCACATTTGGATCAATGGTACAGAAGGGATAGTTAGAAGCTTCAGCTTTAGCGCTTGAAGTTAAGGCATTAAAGAGAGTGGATTTACCTACATTTGGCAAACCTACTATAGCGCAAGAGAGAGTAGACATAAGTGTTTCACCTGTTTAAATAAGAAGAGCCAAGTATAGCAAGAGAGAAGATAAGAGGAAACTGCAAAAAGTTGACACTCTGGTCGTAAGAGAGGTATAATATAAGTAGGATCTTCTTATACCGATCGTGTTTGAAAAATTGGGAATTTGACAAGGAGGCTGCTCAAAATTTTCTGTCTGGAACGAGCGACCATTGCCTCTGGCAAGACGCAAGTGAAGGCAAAAATTTTGATGCAGAGCCGACGCGGTCAAAAACCGATTTTTCAGGCAGGATCGGTATAGATCTAAAAAGAGGTTGTATGGGCGAAAAAACCGAGCAGGCGTCATCCAAAAAACTCCGTGATGCCCGAAAAAAAGGGCAAGTAGCTAAAGCACAAGATCTCCCCTCTGCATTCACCTTCATTGCATCAGTTGCAACAGTGCTGGCTATGTCCTCCTTTCTCTACCAAAAGCTAACAGCCACTATTCTTCTCTGTTTTTCACAAATAAGCAATCCCGATATTGCTCGCATCATCCCCTCTCTTTATATGGAAGGTTTCATGACTATCTTCCTTGCCAGCATGCCTGTCCTAATGGTGGTCTCCTTTGTTGGTGTCTTAATTAATTTTCTAACCATTGGCCCCGTGTTTTCAACAGAAGTATTTAAACCGGACATCAAAAAATTTGATATGGTTCAAAACTTAAAGCAAAAGTTTAAATTAAAAACTCTTATAGAACTTCTTAAATCGATTTTTAAAATCAGCATAGCCTCCTATCTCATTTATGGTGTGATGTATAACAGCATTCCAGAGCTCATTCGCATTGTTAGCCTACCTACAGCTAGTGCCATGTTAGTTTTTTACAGTTTTTTATACTCTGTACTCATCCGTGTAGGGATGCTCTTTTTCGTCATTGCCATTGCCGACTTTATCTATCAGCGCAAAGCATTTGCGAAAGAGATGATGATGGAGAAATTTGAAGTCAAACAAGAGTATAAAAATAGCGAGGGCGACCCTCACATCAAAGGCCGAAGACGCCAAATCGCTCAAGAGATCGCCTATCAGGAGGGACCTGCCCAACAAGTTCAAGGCGCCAAAGCTGTTGTCACCAACCCGACACACTTAGCAATTGCGATTGGCTATAACAAAGCTCTTGACTCTGCTCCGTATATCCGCATTATGGGGGATGGGGAGATGGCCCAGCAGATTATCCGCCTGGCAGAAAAATTTAATGTTCCTGTGATTCGCAATATTGAATTAGCAAGGGAGTTATGGGAAAACGGAGAAATCAATCAATATGTACCAGAAGAAACTTTTGACCCACTGGCAAAGATTCTACTCTATATTGCCTCTTTACAAGGGGAAGAAGTTTATATTGAGGAAGATTTAGATAAACAACCTGAAAAATTTGAACTTAAATGAAAAAAGCTCCGAAAAAAAAGATTTTCAGTTAAACTTAAGTTATCTGGGGATCAAGGAAATGCCAAACATTCAGGTTAATAAGGAAAGCGAATGAATTTTTTACGTACCATACTCACAGGAATCACAGCACGCTTAGGCGGCAGAAGATCGATGGAAAACATTTCTAAAGCAAGTGATATGGGCTTGGTCTTAGTAATTGTTGCCATCTTGGTCATGATTGTTATCCCGATCAATCCTCACATCATTGATGCTCTCATTGCTGTTAACTTAACAATATCCATCTTACTTCTGATCACTGCCGTTTACATCTCTAATGCTGTCCAACTCTCTATTTTTCCCTCTCTGCTTCTTATTACCACTCTTTATAGATTAGGTTTGAACATTGCTTCTACACGGCAGATTCTTTTGACAGGCGATGCCGGGGAAATTATTTTCCAGTTCGGAAATTTCGTGGTAGGCGGTAACTTTGTAGTGGGAGCTGTTATCTTCCTTATTATTACCCTGGTTCAGTTTATCGTCATTGTAAAAGGAGCTGAAAGGGTAGCGGAAGTTGCTGCCCGTTTCACATTGGATGCGATGCCAGGTAAGCAAATGAGTATTGATGCCGATATGCGCGCCGGGATTATCGACTCCAATGAAGGCCGTTTAAAACGCTTATTGATTCAAAAAGAGAGCCAGCTTTACGGAGCCATGGACGGAGCCATGAAATTCGTAAAAGGGGATGCGATTGCAGGCCTTGTCATTACTTTAGTCAACATCATCGGAGGTTTGGCCATCGGGATGATGTCTAGGGGAATGGAGTTTAAAGATGCCCTTGGCACTTATGCTATTTTATCCATCGGGGATGGCCTGGTCTCTCAAATTCCCGCTCTTTTAATTTCGATTACTGCTGGTATTGTCACAACGCGCGTGGCCAGCGATACAGGAGAATCGAATCTAGGTGCTGATATCTCCATGCAATTGTTGCGCCGTCCTAAAGCGCTTATGATTTCTGCCGGAATCTGTTTAATGATGGGTCTTATTCCGGGCTTTCCTAAGCCTCCTTTTATGCTCCTTTCTGCAGCTATCGGGTTAATTGGTTATGCCCTCTGGTCTGTAGAACAGCAAAAAAAATTGGAACAGCAAGAAGCAGGCATGGCGGGTTCAATGTCTTCTCCTTCTGTGGATACTCCTGTAGAAGGACATAAAGTCATTTCAGGAGGGGGTGTTGACAGCTATGCACTTACCCTGCCTGTTATTTTAGAAACGGGTTCATGGCTTAGCGAAGAGATTCATAAAGCCCAAAAGGGACGCAGCTTTATCGATATCATGGTACCTAAAATGCGTCAGGCGCTTTATGCCGATTTAGGGGTGCGTTTTCCAGGCGTGCACGTACGTACAGACTCCCCTATTTTAGAAAAAGAAGAATACTCCATCCAGCTCAATGAAGTACCCGTTGTGCGAGGCAAAGTTTTACAGGGGCATTTATTGACAAATGAATCAGAAGAAAACTTACGCCGCTATAATCTACCCTTTGAAACCTATAAAAATCAATTAGGCCTTCCTTCTCTGTGGGTACCCGATAAATATCAGGAATTATTGGATAAAGCAGGCATTAAATTTTGGAAGCCATTGGAGGTGATGATTTTACACCTCTCTTATTTCTTTAGACATTACGCCAATGAATTTGTAGGGATTCAAGAGGTCAAATCCATGGTTGAATTCATGGAAAAATCATTTCCTGATCTAGTGAAAGAGGTTACCCGTCTTATCCCCCTGCAAAAGCTCACCGATATTTTTAAACGCCTCATTCAAGAGCAAATTTCGGTTAAAGACTTACGGACGGTGATGGAGGCTCTTACTGAGTGGGCCCAATCAGAAAAAGATACGGTCTTGCTCACAGAATATGTACGCTCTTCTCTTAAGCGTTATATTAGCTACAAATACTCGCAAGGCCAGTCAGTGCTTTCGGTCTATATCCTAGACCCAGAAATTGAAGACATGGTACGCGGGGCAATTAAACAAACTTCTGCAGGTTCGTACTTAGCTTTAGACCCAGATTCTGTACAACTGATTTTACAAAATGTCAGAAACACAGTAGCGCCCCCCCCACCGGGAGGACAGCCCCCTGTAGTGCTGACAGCCATTGACGTAAGACGATTTGTTAGAAAATTAATTGAAATGGAATTCAGCGATATTTCGGTGGTTTCCTATCAAGAAATTGTACCGGAAATACGCATTCAACCTTTAGGGCGCATACAAATTTCGTAGCGCTTATAGGTGAGGAGGTTAACTATGCCTGATATAACCGGCCCTTTTACCAGCGGCGATTCTATGGCCCGCATTATTGACGAATTTAAAAAGGTTGCCAGTGAGACTCAGTTAGATATTAGTCAAGACACATCTGCTATGCGCTCTGAAGCGTTAGATTCTTATAAATCGATAGACCCACCCCCTGAACCTAGCCGAGGCAGCAAAAAAACCACTAAAGAAGAACGCATTCAAAAAGTCATTAAAATAGATAAAAAAGCAGATACACAAAAATTAAAAAACAAAGAAACTGCTAAAAAATTTAATAAAAAAAATGCTGAGCTAAATCCTGACAACCTGACATCTTTGGCTGAAGAAATTGATGAAAAAGATAGTGAGGAAGAGATTTTAGATAAAATTAAAACCCTCTTTCCTGATGATTTTCTTGCCGATCAGGCTTTTGATTATTTATTAGAAGTCACATCAGGCCCCT
This sequence comes from uncultured Chlamydiae bacterium, assembly GCA_937894565.1. Classification (GTDB taxonomy): domain Bacteria; phylum Chlamydiota; class Chlamydiia; order Chlamydiales; family CALBHK01; genus CALBHK01. Next base: position 684 of record CALBHK010000220.1, on the reverse strand, counting down.
TAAATGAAAAAATAACCTCTCTTCAGGAAAAGCATTTTAAAGAGCATGACAAAACCATTATAGCTGGACGAAATATCACAGAATCGGCTCTTAAATATGGTAAAGAGCTAAGTAAACCACCAAAAGAAATGCGCGAGCAATATGTTTCATTTTTAGATTCTCAAAAAGGGCTTGTCGATCAGTTTTGGGATATTTTAGGAGCCGCCCCTTCTTACAAAGACTACAATCTAAAGATCAACTTTTTAAGACATTCTCTGGGAGAAGACCTGCATGCCGATGCCTCTTCTATAGAAAAAGAAAAACTGATGGTTTTAGTGAAACAATCTAACGCTCTGCAAGTGCTGGGAACGGTGCCAAAAGAGCTTGATGCCAGGTGGAAAACAATGAAGCTAGGATTTAAAGATGCCGACATCCCCTTTCCTCAAAAATTGGATTTGCTCAATATGACCAAAATGGAGTTCAATTTGCTTAGAGAGCGTTATCCCACACAAGAAAAAGTCGTTCATTTGGCTGAAGATGCTGGTGTTTCACAAACCAAAGGGGTAATTGTAGTTGTAGAATCTCTTCTTGCTGTGAGTCAAAAGATCCATCATAAACTCTACACGACCGGGCAACACCGCAGCGATGTCATTAAATCAATTGTGGATGCTGCCAGATCGGAAGAGCACACGTCTGAACTCCAGT
>CALBHK010000219.1 GCA_937894565.1 uncultured Chlamydiae bacterium | reverse complement strand
AGCATTTTTTATCTCACTGAGGATTAAAAGATTACATTTTTTCAACCTGAGAAGAATCGCTAGAGTTTGTTTTTTAAACTACTCTTAATAATCGATCCCCTCAGCTTTACTGATAAACGATCTCTTTTCTTAGGCGATAAAGCCCGATCGTATTAAGCACTAACAAAAATCCCCCTGGAATATTCATAATCACAAGAGCTTGGTTGACATTGACAAAAGAAAACAAAATCCAGACAAATGCACTACAGACCCAATAAATTTGCCGTCCATAGCGAGGGTGTAAATATTTGGCGCATTTTGTGCCTACAACAAAATAAGAAATGAGGGTAGAGTAGCCCAAAATAAAAATAAAGAGAGGCATAAAGATATTTACATGGCTAAAGTGAGTTTCCAAAGCACTTTGGACCATAAAAACAGCACTCACGGGTTTATCCCATACATCTGTAACCAGGACAAGAATGACACTCATTGTACAGATCACAAAAGAATCCAAAATAATACCAAAAATATTTAAGGAAGCCTGCTTGACAGGGCACTCTTCAGAAGATTCACTATTCACAATTGCAGCAAATCCAATTCCTAAATCCCCAGAATAAGCCCCTTGACGTGCTCCTTGAATCATCGTAATGGCAATGCCTCCAAAAACTCCCCCACCGGCAGCTTCAGGATTGAAAGCTGTTCTGAAAATTAAGCTAAAGACTCCAGGAATTCTATCTATATGATGGACCATAATCCATAAGGACATGCCTAAAAACAAAAAGACAAAAAGAGGGATAATTGCAGAACAGATCGTGCCCACGCGGTCTACTCCCCCAACCACTGCATAAAGACAAAGAGCCAAAAGAATGGATGCTATAAAATAGTAAGGAAGATCGAAATTTTCAGCAAATGCTACAGTCATTGTGTTAAACACATGTGTTTCTACTCCGTAAATACAAAGTAAAACAGCTGTAAGGGAAGGGATCCATGACCATTTAAAAGCTTTCTGTAAATAATACATAGGGCCGCCGTCAAAACTCCCCTCATCATTGCGTACGCGATGTGTCATGCCTACATAAACCTCGGCATATTTAAGCACCATGCCAAAAAACGCCGTTACCCACAGCCAAAAAAGGGAACCTGGGCCCCCGATTTGTACGGCTACGCAAACAGTGATAATATTACCAGTTCCGATACAACCCCCTATGGAGGCAAAAAACGCTTTAAGAGGATGAATTCCCTGTAAGGGCGCTTCTTCTTTAGAGGAAGGCCTACACAATCCAAAAAAAGTGGTCATTACGGAAGGAAGCGTACGGATTTGCATGCATTTTGAGCGTATCGTAAAAACCGAACCTACAAACACAATAAGCCCCAGAGCAAAATAGCCCCAAAGAAAATCGCAAAAAACCTCAAGATAGTTAAAAATTTGCTCTATCATTTTTTATAGCCCTATAAATTATGTGGTAGATTCTAGCACACTTAAGTAAAGATATCAATGTTTGTAAATTTTTGTTTACATGAATAAGAGGATTTAATAAAACGATATTCTCAGCGGCTATACCGAAACACATTGAAGAATTGGGAATTTGACAAGGTGTTTTTCGGTATAGCCGGTGAGCAAAGCAAAATTTAGATTAGAGAGGGAGGGTTTCGTGGAAAATGTAGTATTAGAAAATAAATCCACCGATTACTTTAAGGGCGTGTGGAAGGCTAGAAAAGGAAATTTGAGCAATCATACTTTTACTGAAAAATATAATGAAGAGATAGGAAAACAGATTTCATTAATTCAAAAAGATGGGGATATAAATAAATTAAATTATTTTATTTTAGAAGCTGGCAAAAAAGCTGCTTGTTTAAAAGATAGAATTGTTCTTCTTTTAATCACGATGGATACTCTCCCCGTTAATGATCAGGAAGGAACTTTCTTTAAAACTAGATTTGAAGAAATAACAAAAGAAGTGGATGAATTTATTAATGACTATCTTCTAAATACAGACCTCCAAAAAATTGTAGGAGAACTAGAGACAAAAAGTAGTATAAGCGAAACTATTAAATCCGTTGATCGTTTGAAATCTATTGGAGAATTTTTAGATAAGAGAGCCCAACTTCATGAGAAGACTCTTCAATCTCTATTTAGCCAATTCGATACAAAAAAAGGGTTAAAAGAAGAAGAAAAAAAAGAACTAACTAAACTAAGTCAACAAGAAGTGTCTGAAGATTATTTTAATCTTAGGGATTATGATATCGCTGTGATCACGACAACTAATTTTAAACATCAGCTTCTCAGAAACAGTTTAGAGCTGCTTATTAATCGACTAAAAGGCTACGAGACGATGATCCCGCTTTTATCCACCTATGAATTGCCCCAACTCTACCAGCAGTTAAAAAATAAAATTGAATTAAAAAAGGAGTGGAAAATTGAAGAGTATGGGACTAGTAATTTAGATTTGACCACTTTTCGTATCATAAAAGAGGGCAATGAGAAAAAAAGTGAGCTTATAGAAAAAGCGCATTTCCTGCTCAATCAAATTGACTCTAATAAAGAGTTAATAGCAATCACCAATAAAATTTTAACAGGAATAGTCTCCCCTAAACAAAGCGACTCCTTAGAAGAACATCAACGATCACTGGACGAATTGGCCAGGATTAAATTCAAAAATCATTCCGGTATTTTTAATGAAAATATAGAGAAAGCAGACAATCTATTTATTCAAATAAAGGAGTGTATCACTTCTTTAAATCAAGCACTAGAGTCATTAAAAGAAGAAACTCCCAACGAAGAAATTCTTAAAAAAGCAGAAAGTTATTCATGTACAAAAATAAATTTTGAAAAAATTAAAGATCAAAAAAATTGCTATGAGAAACATGCGCAACTATGTAAGAGTGAAATTGCCTATCTTAATAGATTAGTAGAAATGATTGAGTATCGCTTGGAAGGTTTGAAAGTGCCTCTAAAATTCACTTCGTATGTAAGTGCCTGGACTTCTAGGGGCAGCTTAAAAGGACAGGTTCAGGAATTAGGAAACCGCATCTATTTGCTAGGAGATGAAAAAGGTAAAACGATTGTAGGCGATTTTAAGTTTTTTTCTTTGAAAACGGAAACAAATTCAAAGAAAAATCTAAATGAAGAACAAGTAGAACCGACGATAGAAATTCGACAAGAAGAGATTAGTAAAAAAGAAGAGATTCCAATAAATAAGGAAAAAATAGATCAAAAAGAAGAAGCCAATAAAAAGGAATCAGAGATTTCAATAAATAAAACTGAAGAAAACATAGAGCAAAATAAAATGGAGAATCCTCAGGTTTTAACCCAAGAAGACTCCCCTTTTAATCCGAGAATTAACCTGAACATTCAAGAGAAAATAGAATCCAAAAATGATTTTACACGAATACAGAATAAAATTTTTCCCACTACAGAAAAAAAAAACTAAAAGTGAAGAAAAAAAGTGATCCTTTAAACGAAAAAAACTTTCCTAAATTACCTACTAAGAAAGAAGAAGAGAATAAGTAAAAAAACAACAAAAGGCTTCTCATTAAAGAGAAGCCTTTTGGTTCATGTGAAGAATTGGGGCACACTCTCATTCAGGCTCTCCTGGTTAACCAA
>CALBHK010000218.1 GCA_937894565.1 uncultured Chlamydiae bacterium | reverse complement strand
CTCTACTGGCCAAGCCCTTTTACAGCAATTCTCCCACACTCCCGGCAAACTATTAGCTTTAGAATTGGGGGGAAACAACCCTCTTATCATTAGCAAAGTAGATGACCCCTTAGCGGCCGCTTATGCTATCATTCAATCTGCCTTTATCACTTCCGGTCAGCGCTGCACGTGTGCACGAAGGATTATTCTCATTAAAGGCAATGAAGAAGTTTTAGAAAAAACAATTGAACTGACCAAAAAACTAAAAATAGGCCCTTATACAGATAAAGATGAACCTTTTATGGGTCCCTTAGTCAATGAGCGCGCTGCGATTAATTTAATCACAGCTCAAGCTTCTATGATAGGTGAAGGCGCTATTCCCTTGTTAAAAGCGATAATGGATGAAGAAAATAATTGCTTTGTTACCCCCGCAATTCTGGATGTCACGCATTCTAAAAACAGAAAAGATGAAGAGATTTTCGGCCCTTTCCTTCAAGTCATTCGGGTAGAAAATATTCAAGAAGCCATTCAAGAGGCAAATAATACGCGTTTTGGACTATGCGCCGGTATTTTCACAAAAAACTCTCACGAATGGGATTTGTTTAGAAAACAGGTCCGCGCAGGGGTACTTAACTGGAACACTCCGCTCACAGGCGCCAGCAGCAGCGCTCCCTTCGGAGGGCTTGGAGATAGCGGCAATTTACGCCCCAGCGGTTACTATGCAGTAGATTACTGCGTTTATCCAGCCGCCTCTATCGAAAATCAAGAAATTAAGATCCCTCAAAATCCGCTCCCGGGAGTCTTTCTTGAATAAGGATCTTCTGATCGTACATTTTGATGGTTTGATTGGCCCCACCCACCATTATGCCGGTCTTTCCAGTGGCAATTTAGCCAGCATGACGCATCAAAAACAGATTTCACACCCAAAAGCTGCAGCTTTACAGGGGCTGGAAAAAATGCGTTTGATGCAAAATTTAGGAGTCAAACAGGCCTTTCTTCCCCCTCCTCTAAGACCTCGATTAGACATTGTTCGAAAGCTTGGATTTTACGGGGTAGAGAGTCAATTAATAGAACAAGTGGCAAAAGCCGATCCACAACTTCTTTCCCAAGTCTATTCAGCCTCTTCCATGTGGGCGGCCAATTCTGCAACAGCATCCCCTTCTAATCACTGCCAGGATGGCCGCGTTCATATTACATCTGCTAACCTGATCACCATGTTCCACCGGCATTTAGAAGCGCAAGAAAGTGATGCAATACTTAAAAAAATCTTTCATGATGAGCGTTTTTTTTCTGTACATGCCCCTTTACCTTCTCATCTACAATTTGCAGATGAAGGATCTGCCAACCATTTGAACTTGGAAGAGTTAGAGCTTTTTGTTTTTGGATCCCCCCATGCTATTTATCCAGCGCGTCAAACACAAGCCGCTTCAAAAGCAATTGACCGCCTGCATCAAGTCAAAAAAGCTTTTTTTATAGAACAAAATCCAGAAGCGATCAATGCGGGCGTCTTTCACAACGATGTAATTGCTTTTTGCGATGATGCCTTAATTGTCATGCACGAAAAAGCGTACATGAACCAACAAGAAGTGATCAAACAAATACAAACAGCATCCAAAGCACAAATTGTCGTTGTTTTAGAAAAAGAGATCGATATAAAAACAGCGGTGAGCACCTATTTTTTTAATTCTCATTCTATTCATTTAAACGGCAAGCGCATTTTAGTTGCTCCTAAAGAGTGTGAGAACAACAAGATGGTTTATGATTATTTAAAAACTCTGCCCTATGATGCCCTTCATTTTGTAAATTTAGAACAGAGCATGAAAAATGGCGGCGGCCCCGGCTGTTTAACGCTCTCCATTCCCATGACGCAGGACGAGTGGGAAGCAGTGCATGAAGGCGTTAAACTGACCAAAGAGAGATATCACCTTTTGAAAAACCATATTCATACTCACTACAGAGAAACTTTAAGTATAGAAGAATTACAGGATCCTCTATTGATAGAAGAAGCAAGAAGAGCGCATGAAGCGCTTGCTCTAATTTGGGAATAAGAGATAAAAAAAGTAAAAGAAAAGGAGAATAACAGGATAGACAGGAATATACAGTCTAAGCGTGCAACAGAGGGACTAACCGCAGAGCCGCAAAGTACGCTGAGGAAACGCAGAGAATATTTTAGGTTTTGTTCTTTAAATTCTTTAAGTAAAGATACCGAAAATTTTTCTCTTCTCTGCGTTTCCTCAGCGTACTCTGTGGCTCTGCGGTTAATTCCTCTCTGTACCTACTCTTGTTGGTGCATCCATGAGTGATTTTCAAAAAGCCCTTAAAAATGCGGTTAGAGGAGAATTACGTTTTGATCCTCTTTCTAAACGCATTTATAGTGTAGATGCTTCCATCTACGAAATAGAGCCTGTGGGGGTTTTTCTTCCCCACGATACCGAAGATGTGCAAGCTGCTGTCTCCATCGCCAAAGATTTTCAAATTCCCATTATCGCACGCGGCGCTGCCACCGGCATTGCCGGAGGCTGTATTGGAAAAGGCCTTATTATCGATTTTAGCAAATTCATGCATGAAATAGAAGAGATCGACTATGAAAGTGGTTATGCCATCTGCCAGGTAGGTGTTGTGCAAGACACCTTAAATGCAGCTTTATCTGAAAAGAGTATGCGATTAGGCCCCGACACCTCAACAGGCAATCGCGCCACACTTGGAGGTATGATCGCCAATAATGCAGCGGGAGCTTACTCTCTTCGCTATGGCATGATGATCGACCACCTGATTGAGGCCGAAATTGTATTAGCTGATGGTTCGTTAATCAATTTAGGAGAAGAACAAGCCCACCATTGGGAAGCCCGCCTTCAAAAAAGATCACAAGAAGGCGTGATTTATAGAGCTGCAGACCAAGTTCGACACGATTATAAACAAGAAATTCAAGAAAAATACCATCCTTTGCCTAGAAGATCTTCCGGTTATAGACTGGATACACTCTTAAATTCGCCCCCCAATTTGGCACAACTTCTATGTGGTTCAGAAGGCACTTTGGGAATGATCACAAAAGCAAAAGTTAAAATCTGCCAAGCACCGACCCATCAGGTAATGCTTTTGTGTTTTTTTAATAATTTACAAAAATCCCTTGCTTGCGTGCCTGAGATCCTTTCTCATTCTCCACTATCGGTAGAGCTAATTGATAAGATGATTTTGGACCAGGCTAAAAAACATCCCGATGCCAAAAATCAATTAACATGGTTAGAGGGAGATCCTGCTGCGGTTTTAATTATTGAATTTGATGGGATTTCTTTAGACATGAGTCAAAAAGCTGCTTTACGCTGTCAAAAAGAACTTACCTGCAAAAGTAAGCTCTTAACTTCTAAACAGCTGATGCAAGCTGTGTGGAAAGTAAGAAAATCGGGTCTAGAATTACTGCAATCTAAACGCTCTTATAGAAGAGCTGTTGCTTTTATAGAAGATCTCTCTGTGCCTGCAGAAAATTTACCCCATTTTATGGAAGAGTTACTTCCCCTGCTGCAAACCTCAACACAAGTAGCCGGTATTTATGGCCACGTAGGAGCTGGATGCATCCACATCCGTCCTTACATTGACATGCGCAACCCCCAAGAGATTCAGGCTATGGAACAACTAGCACTGCAAAGCGCTGCGCTCATTAAACGCTATCATGGAGCCATGAGCGGTGAACATGGGGATGGCCTTGTGCGCTCTTGGGCCAATGCCGCTCTTTATGGTCCTAAAATCATGCAGGCTCATCAAATCATCAAGGATGCCTTTGATCCCGAAAACTTAATGAATCCGGGAAAAATTTTAACTGCAGCCAAACAGATACCACTTGAAAATTTACGTCTTTCACCTCAAACCAGACATCTTACTGTCTCGACTTTTTTAGATTTCTCTGCAGAGGGCGGGTTTGCTTTAGCAGTGGATTTATGCAATGGCAATGGCCTATGTAGAAAAAAGGAAGGGCTCATGTGTCCCTCCTTTCAAGCCACAAATGATGAATATGATACTACACGCGCCAGGGCGCAAGCGCTAAAAACGGTGATTGAACAAGGAGGTGGACATCTCTCCAATAGCGCTCTGCAAGATGTATTAGATCTTTGCCTAGAATGCAAGGGGTGCAAACGCGAATGTCCTTCCCAAGTCGATATGGCTAAAATGAAAGCGGAATCGCTCTATCAAATGCAAGAAAAGCAAGGTTATTCATGGCGAAATCGACTTTTTGGCTCTGCTCCCTGGATCAATCGCCTGCTTGGTAAAACTCCTGCACTTTCTAATCGAATAAATCGATCCAAACCTCTTAAATGGCTCCTCAGTAAAGCAGGGATTACAACTAATAGAAACTTGCCCCTTCTCTCTACAGCTTTACATAAGCAATTACCTCACTTTAAAAGTTATGAAGATCAAGTGGTCCTTTTCAGCGATACATATAGCACACACCACTGTCCAGATGTAGCTCTTTGTGCTATGCGTATTATTCAAGATTTAAAATTCACTCCCCTTATTCCGGCTTGGAAATGCTGTGGAAGAACTTATTTTAGCAAAGGGATGCTTAAACAAGCAAAACGTCAAGCCCAAGCTGTTGTGGATTTGCTCTACCCTTATGCACAGCAAGGTCTTGGTATTATCATTTTAGAACCTAGCTGTCATTCTATGCTCATTGACGATTACCGCGGCCTTTTAGGAGAAGATCCCAAATGGCTAACTGTGCAAAAACAGTGTTTTTTGCTTGAAGAGTGGTTATTACGAAACCAAGAGCGCTTTCCACAAGTTTTTAAAGAACAAAAGCTAAGCCTCACCATTCATTCTCACTGCCATCAGAAGGCCCTACGAGGCGAAAAGAGCCTTCATGGGCTTTTATCTCTTTTCCCCAATATAAACTACCAAATATTAGAGACCGGCTGCTGCGGAATGGCAGGCTCTTTTGGCTATGAAAGCGAGCACTATGAGCTTTCGATGAAAATTGGCAGCATGAGTCTCTTTCCCGCCCTTTTAGAAACAGAAAACAAGATCTGCTCCAATGGATTTTCTTGTCGTCACCAAATTGAAGATGGAACAAGGAAGATCGCTCTGCACCTAGCTCAGATTTTATGCTCTTCCCTTTAAATAAAGATCGTTGTATGATTGTATACAAAAACAAACCAATTCTTTTATGGCATCAATCACTCTACAAAATATCACTTTGGCGTTTGGCGCTCGTACCCTGTTCGAAAACGCCAACGTCTCTTTTAACCCGGGGCGCTATGCCATCACGGGACCGAACGGAGCGGGTAAATCCTCTCTTGTAAAAATCATATCCGGTAAAATGACACCTACAATGGGGCAAGTCTCCAGGCCTAAAAAAATGGGCGTTCTACGCCAGGATATCGAACATTACCATGAACGCATCGTCACGGAAGTCGTTTATGAGGGAAATCTACGGCTTTGGAATGCGCTGCAAGAGCGCGATAAACTTTACGATGTCGAGATGACAGATGAAGTAGGCTTGCATTTAGGAGAGCTAGAGGGCATTATTGCAGAGGAGGATGGTTATTCTGCTGAATCCGATGCTCATATCTTACTGTCCGGTATGGGTATTCATGAAGAATTTTTCGAAAAACGCATGAAAGAGATTCCAACAGATCTGCAATTTCGCGTCTTACTTTGCCAGGCTCTTTTTGGCGATCCCGAAGCTCTGCTACTGGATGAGCCCACTAACCACTTGGACCTTGTTGCCATTGGTTGGTTAGAAACTTTCCTACATAACTATTCCGGCATTCTAATTCTCATCAGCCACGACCGCCACTTTCTTAATTCTGTTGTCGACTACTGCGCTGATATCGATTACGAAACAGTGATTCTCTATCCGGGTAATTATGATGATATGGTCATGTCTAAAACCTCATTTCGCAATCAAGCCGAAAAAGAAGCTAAATCAAAAGAGAAAAAAATTGTTCAGCTTCAGCAATTTGTCGACCGCTTTAGAGCAGGAACACGTTCCAGCCAGGTACAATCCAGGATGCGCGAAATTGATCGTTTAGAGCCGCAAAAGCTTAAAGAGTCCAACATTCAAAGACCCTATATCCGCCTTGTAGCTAGTGAGACCAAACCCGGCAAACTCATCTTTAAACTCGATCATGTTAAAAAAGGGTATGATGAAAAAGCGGTAATTAAGGATTTTTCTTTAGAAATTGAACGTGATGATAAAATTGCTGTCATTGGTCCAAACGGTGCCGGAAAAACTACATTACTTAAACTTCTGGCGTCTGTGCATCAAGCAGATGCTGGCTCCCTTGAAATAGGGCATAATGTCCAAGTTTGTTACTTTCCGCAAAACCACCACGAAATCCTGAATAAAGCATGCGGACTGAACGCCCTTCAATGGCTTCAAAAGCAAAAACCGGGCGCCTATGAACAAGATATTCGCGGCGTGATGGGCAAAATGCTCTTTGGGGGCGATGATGCGTTTAAAAATATAGAAACACTTTCCGGAGGCGAAACAGCCAGAGTGATTTTAGCTCAGATGATGCTACTTGATCATAACGTTTTAATTCTGGACGAGCCCAATAACCACCTCGATTTGGAATCAGTGATCGCTATAGGTGAAGGATTGGAAAAATACCGCGGCACAGTTGTTTTCGCAACTCACGATAGAGACTTAATTGAACATGTCGCCACAAGAATTATCAGTCTTGCTGAAGATGGGTCTATTACTGTCTACAATGGTCCTTACTCAGAATTTTTGGCTTCCAAGACGACCAAATGAAAAAGCGACCAAATGAAAAAGCGACCAAATAAAAAGGCAATTAAATGAAAAAATATAACACTCAAACTAATTATCCCTCGCCCATTAAAGAGAATCAACTCACAAAAGAAGAGAAGATAGAAGTCATTGCCGGCCATTTTAAGTGCATTCTCAATGCTCTGGGCGTTGATTTAACCGATTGCTCTGTGTCAAAAACGCCTCAACGCGTGGCCAAAATGTATGTGAATGAAATTTTTCAAGGGATGGATGCAGAGAATTTTCCTTCTATGACCACTCTTCCCAATGATAAAGCGCATGGGGCCATTAACCATATGATCTTTGTGACAGTCAGCTTTACCAGCTTCTGTGAACACCATTTTGTCCCGATGCATGGACATGCTTATGTGGCCTATAAACCCACGACTAAGCTTATCGGTCTTTCCAAAATTCCGCGCCTTGTGCGCTATTTTGCCAAACGCCCTCAAATTCAAGAAAGATTGACTGCACAAATAGCAGATGCCCTTTCTGAAGTGGTAGAAAGCGATAGCGTTGCAGTTTCTATTTCTGCGACACACTTTTGCGTCATTGCCAGAGGCATTGAAGATCAATGCAGCAACACAGTAACAAATGTTTTAAAGGGTGATTTTGAGAAAGATAGTTCTTTAAGGCAAGAGTTTTTTGAAGCAATCCAGAGAGAAAACCAGCACAATCCTCGATAATTAGATCAGAAGAGAGAGGGAGCGACAGAGGAGAGAGGGGAAGTTAACCGCGGAGCCGCAAAGTACGCAGAGGAAACGCGGAGAAAGCAAAAAAGAACAGAATTGCAAGATCGGCTCCTCAAATGCTTTAGGGATCAGCAGGATAGACGGAACAAGGTTGATGAACTAACGATAAAAACGATAGAAAAAATTTAAATGAATATCGGCAGATTATCATTATGTGTTATCGAGATGAAAGAACCCTTTTTGCCATTCTGTTCTTTTTTGCTTTCTCAGCGTTTCCTCTGCGTACTTTGCGGCTCTGCAGTTAACTTCCCCCTCTCCTCCTCTATCCCGTCACTTTGATTGTCACGCTCTTCACATCAAATAGGGTGGCCTCTTTCACGGTCAGCGTATAAGCTCCTACATTCACACTCTCCCCCACCTCAGGTTGATGGCCGATCTCCAAAATCACCACTTCGCCCAACGTCGCCGCTTCCTCATACACAAGGGGCGCATCCAGAAAACCATTCAACTCTTTAAGAGTAATGTCTGCAGGGAATGTCCTCTCATAACGTATTTGTCTTCCTCCTAATCCTTCTAAACCATATTCAGTAATCAAAAGCACAAGATCTTTTAAGGTTACAATTCCGATCGCACGTCCTTTAGAATTTAAACAAACAGCAATATTTGCCTGGTTGCTACGAAATTGTCTAAGAAGATGAGCTATTTCTGTTTGAGGAGTAATTAACCACGGCTGACGCACCAATTTGATAATCGCTTCGTGCTCCCCTGATCTTAAATAATCCCTTACGTAAGCAATTCCAATGATGTTACGCGGACTCTTTTCATAGACAGGCAAAAAAGAGACCGGGGTTCGCTCTAGCATTTTACGCATCTGCTTGACTGTGGCGTGATGAGGAATGACCGGCAAATGAGCAAGAGGTATGATCAGCTCTTCAATAGATTGAGAGCGCAAAGAAAAAATATTTGAAACAATTGCATCAAAACCTTTTACCTCTTCATCATCTAATCCGGTGACGAGATGGTGCAGCTCTTCTTGAGTCAGCAATTCTTTAGAAGAGACCTCTTTGCCCCCAATCAAATGATGCACACACTGATTAATCCCCTTAATAGCCCAAAGTAAGGGCATCATGAGTTTGGAAAAAAACCAAAGCAACCGTGCACTCAAAAGGCTTACATGTTCTGCATAGCGCCTAGCCGCAAAAATAGGGGCAAGTTCGGTAAAAATAACCACAATGGCTACCTGAGAAAGAGGCGCCCAGTCAGGATCGACACCAATAGCCGCATGAAATTGACGCGCAAACTCTGAACCAAAAAACATAGCAGCATTCACTCCCAGAAGCGTTGTCGCAAATAGGTTAGAAGGATTTTTCAATAAATCATTTAAAAGAAGTGCGCGCGGATCTTTTTTTGATACGTAATACTGCAAGCGCACCTTATTAAATGAAACGCAAGCCATCTCCGCCATAGAAAAAAAGCAGTTGCAAATTAAGGTCAACACATTAAGTAGCAGCCAAAAAAGAGCGATTTCCACTATTTTTCCTCCTCTTTTTTCTTACGAATATAGAGGCGTTTAACCCGATTAGGATCGGAAGCTAGTACTTGAATGAGCAAATTATCCGTTTCGAAATGAGTTCCGCTTTGAGGAATGTCCCCCGCTCTTTCTGTGAGCCATCCCCCCACGGTAGTTCGATTAGAGGGATTGTAAAGAGAAATATTAAAGAGTTTTTCCAAATGGGTGACTTCCATCTTGGCATTGGCGATGATGATATCTTCTGCTGTTTGCGTATAAAGAGGATGTAAATCGCGCCTATCGGCTATTTCACCAATAATTTCTTCTGCCAAATCTTCATGAGTGACTAAACCGCTTAACGTGCCATACTCATCTACGACCAGAGCAAAGCTGCTCTCATTTTCTTCAAATCGCTTTAAAAGCGACTTGGCACTAGAGGATTCAGGGACAAAAAAAGGTTTTTCTAAAATAGGTAAGCAATCCTCCACAGTAGAAATGCTTTCTTGATGAATAAAGAAAGTCTCGGCGCTTAAAACCCCTATCACAGAATCTAAAGTGTCTTGACAAATAGGAATGCGTGAGCACTCTTCATCCATAAATAACCGGATCAGCTCTTCGATCGGCTCATCAAGGGAACAAAAGAGAATTTCCTCCCGAGGGCGCATGATCTCTCTAAGGATGGAATCTTGCAAGTTAATATACCCGCTAATGAGTTCCGCTTCATCAGAAGAGAGCGTCCCCTCTTCTTTTGAAACTCGAATAAGATGGTCAAGCTCTTGTTTAGAAATTTCATTCTCTTTTTTAAGAAAGAAAAACATCACCCGGGAAATAGGAGTTGTGATCGCCACAGTCCACTCTCTAATAGGCTTTAGAAGGCGCGTGAAAAAAGCTATAAATGGGGCCACTATAAAAGAAATGCGTTCATTCATTTGAAGGGCAATATATTTGGGAATAATCTCGCCTATCAATAAGGTGATGGTTAGCGAGGGAATTACCTTAAGTAATAGGCTGGAATCCTCTTTAAAAAGACTGGACGCTACGTTTTGCAATACAATATTGACCAAAGTATTAAGAATAAAAATGGTCACAAGAAGATCACGCGGTTTAGCTAATAAAGAGGCTATTAAACGCCGAGACGGCTCTTTGCTAGAACGATATCCGGAAATTTTAGTAGGGGAAAGGGAAAAAAGAGCTATTTCTGATCCGGAAAAAAAAGCAGAGAAAAACAATAAGAGCATGAGTGCAAGTGGATAAGCGATCAATTCTATACTAGACATCTATTCATCTGCTGCTTGTTTAAAGTAAATTTTTGTATCCTGCTGTGGACACAACCCCAAATGGTTCATCAATAAAAGTTCACACCAGGCAGGATCATTTTGGCTCTGTAATTGTAAACTCAACTTCTCTTTTTCTTCCCTAGCAATGAATTTAAGCATTTGATGCATCTCTATTTGATCACTTAATTGTTCAATTTTAAAAGTCAGCCTATGAACTGAAAGTTCATACACTATAAAAACAAGCAGTGCAAAAGCGCATAAAATTCCATAACGGCGCAGGGCTTGTTCCATTATTGTCGCTAAATACGCCCCAAAATACGTACGAGATGCCATGAAATAGGAGTCCTGAACGCTATTTATTTTTCACTTACTTTAATGCAAACAAAGATTTTATGGTATACCAAACATGACTTAAAAGCTGGTTTTTGACAGCGTTGGCTTTGCATCAAAATTATTATCTTCACTCATGCCTTGCCTTAAGGCAATGGTCATTCGCTCCAGACAAAAAATTTTGAGCAGCCTCCTTGTCAAA
>CALBHK010000217.1 GCA_937894565.1 uncultured Chlamydiae bacterium | reverse complement strand
GAAAAGTTGCATAACCCATATGATCGCAAAATCCAACCGGATTTTGCGATCATAGAGAAAGAGCCTAATCCAAATCACGGCAAGCCTATCTATGTTTTTAAATAAGGATAAAGAATTTGCCCAATAATGAGCAACTCTTTATATCTTGAATCATGAGTAGAGACCCGATTTTGGATATAGGAAGCCAAAGCCCAGAATTTATTGATCAGATGTATCAAAGTTACTTGCTTAATCCGCGTTCTGTCGCTATTTCATGGGAAAAGTTATTTAGTGGACTTATGCCGACTCTTCCTGTTGGAGCATCTGATGAATTAAATATTCTTAATGCTTACCGTCGTTATGGGCATTTGTGGGCAAAAAATAATCCTCTTTCAATCACTCCTCTTATAGAACCCGATCAATTAAAAATATCTTCTTTAAATAAAGAGTTAATCTCTAATTTGCAAAAAACTTATTGCGGCAATATCGGCGTTGAGTATATGGATCGTCATGGCATAGAATTTGAAAAATGGCTCCAAAAGCGTATTGAGCCTACTTTTTTTAAAATTAATTTGACTATCGAAGAAAAACAGATGATTCTTCATTATTTAAATAAATCAGAACTATTTGAAGTATTTCTTCATACAAAATATGTGGGGCAAAAACGCTTTTCTATAGAAGGTGCAGAAACTTTAATTCCGATGTTAGCAGTTTTAATTGAAAAGGGGGCTGATTTAGGAGTTAAAGAGTATGTGCTTGGGATGTCCCATCGTGGACGTCTTAACGTGCTTGCTAATATTTTAGATAAATCTTATGGGGATATTTTTAGCGAATTTGATCCTCTTTATGTTCCGCAATCTTTTGAGGGAAGCGGGGATGTGAAGTATCACAAAGGTTTTGAATCAGAGAAGCTAACAAGTAACGCAAAAAAGGTCAAAATCACCTTGATGCCTAATCCAAGTCATTTAGAATCTGTAGATCCAGTAGTAACTGGTTTTGTAAAAGCGCGTCAACAAGATTGCAGCACGCAAGAGGTTGTGCCTATTCTTATTCATGGCGATGCATCGCTAAGTGGTCAGGGAGTGGTTTACGAAACGTTGCAAATGAAATCTTTAGAAGGTTACTCGACAGGAGGGACTATCCACCTTGTAGTGAATAATCAAATTGGTTTTACAACACTGCCTAAAGATGGACGCTCTACTCTTTATTGTACAGATATCGCGAAAGCTTTTGATGACATAGTCTTTCATGTGAATGCAGAAGATCCCGAGGCGTGTGTTTTTGCGATTATATTAGCGATCGAAATACGTCAGCAATTTGGTTATGATGTCTGGATCGATTTACTTTCCTATAGAAAATATGGACATAATGAATCAGATGAACCGGCTTTTACTCAGCCTTTAGAGTATCAGATAATTAGAAATAAAAAGCCTATTCGTGAACTTTATCGTGATGATTTACTTGGACAAGGCATTTTAGAGAATCACCTCGTAGAAGAGTTAGAAGCAGAGTTTAAGCGTTCGCTTCAAGAAGCTCTAAAGCAAAAGCAAGGAGCAAGTGCGGTAAAAAGAGAATTAAACGAAGTTAAAAAACACTCTGAGTCTTCTATTCCTAACCTGTCTGTGGACTCTTTACGCCTTATTGGTCAAAAAATGTGCACTGTACCTAAAGATTTTAACATTAATTCTAAGCTGTTAACTCTTATGAAAGAACGTCTTAAAATGTTAGAGGACGCAGAAGTTAAAGCTATTAATTGGGGAATGGGGGAATTGCTTGCTTATGGTTCACTGCTTTGGGAAGGCTTTGATGTACGTTTGTCCGGTCAAGATTGTTGCAGGGGGACGTTCAGCCATCGTCATGCTGTATGGGTAGATCAGAAAGAAGAAAAAACCTTTATTTCTCTACAACATCTTAAAGAAGAGCAAGGGCGTTTTTATATTTATAATTCTCCTCTTTCAGAATATGGTGTTCTTGCTTTTGAATATGGGTATAGCCTTTGTGCTCAAAATGCTCTGGTTTTATGGGAGGCCCAGTTTGGAGATTTTTGCAATGGGGCTCAGGTTGTAATTGACCAATATTTATCTTGTGCTGAGCAGAAGTGGGGTAAAAATGTGAGCTTGGTATTGCTTCTTCCTCATGGTTATGAGGGACAGGGACCAGAGCACTCTTCTGCACGTATGGAGCGTTTTTTATCTCTTTGCGGCAATGAAAATATGAGAGTCATTAACCCTTCTACCCCATCTCAATTTTTTCACGCTCTGCGCCGTCAAATGCATTTAAAAGAAAGAAAGCCACTGATTGTATTCACTCCTAAGGCTTTACTTAGACATTCTGCCTGTACAAGCAGTTTACAAGAATTCTCTCAAGGGAGTTTTGAAGAGATCATGGATGAGCAGCAAACATTAACGAATGCTACAAAATTAGTCATATGTAATGGAAAAATTTATTACGAATTAGTTGATGAGAGAAAGAGGCGTCAATCAGAAGATGTCGCTATCGTTCGTATTGAACAACTTTATCCTTTTAAAGAAGAAAAATTTAAAGAAATAGTCAGGAAGTATACAAGAGCCAAACAGTTTTTTTGGGCGCAGGAAGAACCAGAAAATATGGGTGCTTGGGATTATATCCAAAGTATTTTAAAACGCCTTTTAGGGGAAGTTGTTTATGTGGGCAGAAAAGGGAGCGCTTCTACTGCTGCCGGATCTTATGCCATTCACAAACAGGAAGATGAGCAAATTCTAAATACTATTTTTTAACTACGTCCGGTAATTGTATTTTAATGATAGCGTTTTGTGGTGTTATTTCCATTGCCGGTAAATGAAAGGGGATCAAACAGATCAGACAGAAAAGTAGAGTTTTTTGAATCATTTAATTCTCCTTAATGCTTCAGGGAAGATTATAAAGGGATGGACAATTTAAAATCAATTGTTTAGTTTTGGTTGGTGATTAGTTGATAAGAGGGAATTATGTCAGATACTCAAAATCTTTGTCCTTGTTGCAGTGGGAAAGCGTATGCTCAATGCTGCAAGCTCTTCCATTCAGGGAGACTGCCAATTCATGCTTTGGATTTAATGCGCTCAAGGTATTCAGCATATGCTTTAAATCTCCCTGATTATATTGTGAGCACAACACATCCTGCCAGCCCTCAATATATGGATAACAAATTTTCTTGGAAGCGTAAAATTTCTCAATTTTCAAAAAACTCTTCTTTTCTTAAATTGGAAGTCTTAGATTTTAAAGAAAGAGAGACACTTGCCAGTGTTACCTTTATAGCTCACATTTCACAAGAAGACCAGGATGCCACTTTTACTGAAAAGAGCTACTTTGAAAAAATGGGAGAAAAATGGTTCTACCGCAGCGGGGAGTTGTCTTCTGGCCATGCTCCAAATCTTGTGACAACTGGGCAGCTAAGGCTTTTACCTTTGGCTTATTACGGAGAGCCTATTTTAAGAAAAAAAGCAGATCCTATTGCTCATATTACAAACGATCTTCGAGAGCTTATTAAAGAGATGGTTGAGACAATGAATTCTTGCACCAATGGAGTTGGTTTGGCGGCCCCTCAAGTGCACCATTCCATTCGATTATTTATCATACGCACCCCAATAGAAAATGAAGACGGCAATCGAGAAGCCGGTCCAATTGAGGTCTTTATCAATCCCAAATTGTCCTCTCCTAGCATAGAAACTTGGGAGGCGTCTGAGGGTTGTTTGTCCATTCCCACAATACGTTGTATGGTAGAACGTCCAAAGGAAATCACTATCCACTACACAAATTTGGAAGGTTTGTTGATAGAAAGGCGCGTAAAAGGATGGGAAGCCAGATGCATTATGCATGAATATGACCATATTGAAGGAATTCTTACAGTGGACCGCATTGATTCTAAAGAGCGAGCAAAAATAGAAGTTTCTCTTCAAAATCTGGAGAAACGCTTGCATGATGGTCTGGAATTATAGGGTCTTGCTTAAATTTAAATTTCTCTATAATTTTCTAAATATACCGAACGTAATTGAAGAATTGGAATTTTGACAAGGAGGCTGCTCTT
>CALBHK010000216.1 GCA_937894565.1 uncultured Chlamydiae bacterium | reverse complement strand
ATGCCTGCCTATCCTGTCATTCTTTTCATATCTTGTTTTATTGCGTAAGGCAAGTCATTAATCTTTGATCTGCAATAAAAATTCGATGTTGTTTTTAGTCTTCTTCATTCTTCCGGAAAGAAGATTGAAGATATCCATGGATGGCATACCGGCCAAAGCCCGACGCAGAGCGTAGACCCTTTCCAATTCATCTTTATGCACAATCAGATCTTCTTTTCGTGTGCCGCTCTTTTCAAAATCAATAGCTGGGAAGAGACGACGTTCGGCCAAGCGTCTATCGAGCACTAGTTCCATATTGCCCGTTCCTTTGAACTCTTCAAAGATAACTTCATCCATACGAGAACCTGTTTCAATTAAGGCTGTAGCCAGAATAGTTAATGAGCCCCCATCTTCAATATTACGCGCAGAACCAAAGAAACGCTTAGGCTTATGCAGAGCATTAGCGTCCACACCACCTGTTAAAATTTTGCCGGAATGAGGTTGCACTGTATTGTAAGCTCTGGCCAAACGGGTGATATTATCTAACAAGATGACGACATCTTTGCCCATTTCAACTAAACGACGCGCTTTTTCCAACGCCATTTCAGCGACTTGAACGTGTCTTTCCGGTGGCTCATCAAATGTGGAAGAGATGACTTCCCCTCTGACGATGCGGTGCATATCGGTGACCTCTTCAGGGCGCTCATCAATAAGGAGCACAATAAGAACTGTTTCGGGATTGTTGATGGCGATGGCCTGGGCAATATCTTGTAAAAGAATGGTTTTACCTGAACGCGGCGGCGCTACAATCAGTCCACGCTGACCTTTTCCAACAGGAGCAGCTAGATCCAATATACGGGTGGTCAATTTGTCAGAGGTGGTCTCCATCACAAGTCTTTCATTCGGATAGAGAGGTGTTAGGTTATCGAAGTGAATGCGTTCACGTGCCACTTCTGGGGTGACATTATTAATAGAATCTACTTTTAGCAAGGCAAAAAATTTCTCTTTTTCTTTTGGAGAACGAAGGGTCCCTGTAACAGTATCGCCTTTTTTTAAATCATAGCGGCGAATTTGCGCAGGAGAGACATAGATATCCTCTGCAGAAGGAAGGTAGTTGTAGTTGGGTGAGCGTAAAAAACCAAATCCATCGGGAAGAATTTCTAAAACGCCCTCTCCCACTAATAGATAATCGGGATTTTCTGCTAGCAGTTTAACGATATCAAAAACCATCTGAGATTTTGTGAGCGATCCTAAATGCTGCAAGCCTAAATTTTTTGCATAGGCATTAAGCTGATCGATATCCATGCGTTGGATATCTCCCACTTTAACAACTTCTGTAGGAGTATTGGAAGGAGGGGGAGGAAGAGGAGATTCTTGCTGTTTTGCCTCATCCGATAGAGGAGGGGGTTGGATGGCAAGGCGCGTATTGGCCTGCGCTGGCCTGCGCGTGCGGTGTTCGGGCTTTGTGCGCACACGGTTGCTGCTCTTATGGGTTGAATGATCATGCGTTTGTTGAGGATCTTCTTCTTGCATATGGATTGAGGTTCCTTTATTTAAAGAGAAATTAATTGAACAAAATTTTTAAGTTCTTCTTGAAGTTTGTTTTTGTCTTGATTGTTTTGGATAACAAAGTGGGCCCGCCTGGCTTTTTCTTCGGGGGTAAATTGCTGTGACATACGCAGGTCGTAATCTTTAAATCTTTGACGGCAAAGAGCTGGATCGGTAAAAATGGCCACTGTAAAATCATACCAACTTTCGCTGTGTGTTTCGAAAAGTAGAGGCATTTCAACAGCAAAGAAAAGATAGCCCCCCTCTTGAAGAGCTTGCCTATAGTGCTTTTGAATTTCAGTAAAAACTTTTGGATGAAGAATGTTTTCAATAGGTTTGAGTTTGTTTGTTTTTTGATTAAATACCTTATCTGCGATGCGGCGTCTATCTAATTGCCCGTTGACCACAACTTCTTCCCCTAACTCTTTGATGATAGCATTTATTGTATCTGTATCTTTTTCAAGGAGAAGGTGAACAATCTTGTCGGCATCTACAACGTAAGCGCCCAATTCTTTCAAAATATCTAGAGCGGTTGATTTACCGCTTGCTATACCGCCCGTAATAGCAACTTTTCGTAATTTTAACATAGTTCCCAATTTTTGCCAACTGAGAGATCAATAGTTAAAGGAATAGAGAGGTCCCATACCTTTTCCATTGCTTCTCGAATCAGAGGGTTCGCTTGCTCGATCTCAACATCCGGAAGTTCAAAAAGCAATTCGTCGTGAATTTGTAAAACCATAAAGCCTTTTAGTTTTTCTCTTTTAAAATGCTCTTCTATGCGTATCATAGCAAGTTTAATTAGATCAGCAGCTGTTCCTTGTAAAGGGGTGTTGACCGCTAATCTTTCAGCTGCAGAGGCAAGGATTTTGTTTTTTGAATGAATATCAGGTAAAGCACGCTCTCTTCCTGTTAATGTGGTCGCTTTTTGTTCTAAACGTGCTTTATGAATGGATTCTTCTATAAATTCTTTGACACGTTTGTATTGATTAAAATAAGTATCAATAAAGGTTTTAGCCTCTTTGGGATCAATGCCTAATTCCCGCGCTAATCCAAAAGCTTGCTGCCCATAGATGATACCAAAATTCACTGCTTTAGCGCGGTAGCGCTGCTCTTTAGTGACCTCAGAGAGGGGAATGCCAAAAATACGAGCTGCGGTGTCCGCATGGATGTCTCTTCCCTCTTTAAAGGCTGTAATTAAGTGAGGGTCGGCACTTAAATGCGCCATGAGGCGTAATTCAATTTGAGAGTAATCTGCAGATAAAAAGCTCCACCCTTCACGTTGGGGTTTAAAAGCAGCGCGCACTTGGCGCCCCATTGGGGTACGTACAGGTATATTTTGTAAATTGGGATCGAGGCTCGCTAATCGTCCGGTTGCGGCTGTAATTTGGCTGAAAGTGCAATGAATGCGTCCAGTATCTGGATTGATCTGATGAGGGAGGGAATCAACATAAGTAGAACGTAATTTTTCTAAGCCGCGGTATTCCAGAAGTTCAGCTGCAATAGGGTGTTTGGTCTGCAATGTTTCTAAAACATCTGCATTGGTTGAAAAGCCTGTTTTGGTTTTTTGGGGCGGAGGGATATTTAATTTATTGAAAAGGATTTCGGCCAATTGTTTAGGGGAATTGAGATTGAATTCTTCTCCACTTAGAGCGTAGATGCGCTCTGCTACTTTTTTGATCTGTTCGTTAAGCGTAATGGAAAAGAGAGCTAATTGGTTTTTATCTAAATAAATGCCCTGTCTTTCCATATGAAAGAGCACGTGCGTTAAGGGCAGCTCTATTGAGTAATAGACAGTTTGCAGTCCTCTTGTTTGAATGCGTTCTTGAAATATCTGTTTTAATTGCACAATAAGGAGCACACTTTCGTGAACTGTTATATTGGATTTGCCCGAAGTAGATAATCCAAAATGTTCTAATGCCAGAGCTTCCAGGGAGTGCTGTTTTTGATGAGCATTGAGAATATAGGAAGCTAAAATGGTGTCGAAAGAAATTTTAGGAAGTTCTATGCCCTCATTGGCAAGTAAATGCAGGGCATATTTGATATCATGGCTGTAAAAAAAGCTTTGGGAAGAAAAAAGAGCGCTTAAAAGGTTGGTGAATTCTGGTTTAAAAGGAATATGCCAACTTTCATCAGGATGGCAACTTAAGCTAATTTCCAATAATTTTGTTTGACGGGGAGAAGGTAGATGTCCTTGAGGATCTTGGGCTCCTTTCACGCTGAAACAGATTTCTTTTTGATCTATAAGCTTCTTTAGGCAGGCTTGCAAGGAGGGTTTATCCTCTACAAGATGTGCGCTGGAACTTGTGGCTTTTTCCTCTTTGGGGACCTCTTTTAAAAGAGAGCGAAAATTCATTTTGGTAAAAAAGTCCATTAAAGGCTGTGGATCTAAAGGGGTGAGTTGAAAGAAATGCGTGTCTTGTGGGAAGGGGACTGTTGTATCAATGGCAAGCAGCTTTTCATTGAGATGCATTTGCTCTTCTTCACGTTCTAAAGTTTCTTTCTTTTTTTCACTAAAGGCTTGCTTATGAGCCAAGATGGAGCTTAAACTTCCATATTCCTGCAAGAGCTTTTCTGCCGATTTAGGCCCAAATCCACTTAGGCCGGGGATATTATCCGAACTATCGCCTACAATCGAGAGGTAGTCGATGATGCGATTAGGATCTACGCCAAATTGCCCTCTAACTCCCTGTGGATCAAGAATTAAATTATCTTTATGGGTGTTTAAGATGTGAATTTTTTCATTGACTAGTTGGCAGAGATCTTTATCTCCGGAACAGAGATAGATAGTTTCAAAGTGATGCTGCCCCCACAACGCAATGCTTCCCATCACATCGTCGGCTTCTACATTGGGAATATTAAGAAGGGGGATGCCTTCTAGAGAGCAGTAGTGGCGCGCGTAGTCAATTTGATAGCCTAGATCAGGAGGCGCTTTGGTGCGGTTCGCTTTATAAGCGGGATAAAGCGATTTGCGTGCTGCAGCATTATTAGGGCCATCAAAAACAGCTATAAGGTGGGTAGGTGAAAAGTCTTTACGCAGTTTTTGAATGGATCTGATAAATCCATACAAAGCATTTGTCGACTCCCCATTAGGGGCGCTCATGCTCTGAATGGCATAATAGGAACGGAAGAGAAAGGCAGAGGCGTCAATAATGAATAGAGAGGTCATTTTTATAAACTAACCGGTGAGCGGTAATAGTAGAGAAACTTTCCTTCCAGGTTCTTATCTAAGCTTCCTGGCAATAAGAAACTGTGTTCTACTTTACCCTCCAAAAATGAAAGTTTGTTGGTAAAGAGTTCTTTGTACCAATTCTGTGTGTGGAAACTAATGACTTGATATTTTTCTTTAATACCCGCCTCATATTTTAAAGCCAGCAATGCTTGTTCTCTGGTTGCATCCGGATAGTCGATATACCCAAGCTCTTTTGCTTTTTCAGCAATAAAGATGTGAGCGCCATATTCATTGATTAATTTTTCTTTAGATATTTCTGCTCTGTTAGCCACAACGATATCGACAAATTGTTGATAGTAGATGTTAGTGATTTCCTGATAATTTTGGCCTTCATTTTCAGCCCAAGGGCGTAGAGGGTTCATCTCATCTTTATCTTTTCCGGATATGATGGTTTTGGTAAGAATGCCATGCTGCTCCAAAGGCTGGGAGATATTGAAGAAAGTAGGTAATAAGACCCCCACACTACCGACAAGAGAAGAGGGGCTGGAAAAAATTTTATCCGCGGCGCAAGCGATGTACATGCCACCTGAAGCGCAGAGGCCATCCACATAGGCATAGATGGGAATGGAATGCTTGTGTTTATAGGCCATGAGAGCTCGGTAGATCTGGTCGGAATCGGTGACAACTCCTCCAGGAGTATTGATTCTTAAAAAGATAGCTTTGATGCGGCCTTTTGTTTTACCATGCTGAGCTTCTAAAAGCTTTTGATAAGTGTGTGCGTAGGTGAGCTTGTCAAGTCCAATAGTTCCTATAATATCAATTTGCAAAATAACAGGAGAGGAGGAGTTAAGTTCTGTTAAATTGTCTTCATCGTCCGGTTGGATTTTGGAGGTAAGTTCGCTTTGATAGGTGGTTGTGGAGAGGTGGTTGTCTGCGGCAGAAACTCCGATCATGATGATGCCAATAAACATGGCGATGATCACTCCTAAAAAAGCTCCAATAGATTTGAAGAATGAACGTAATAGGGATTTGAAAAGGGAATCTGTTTGGTCTGACATGAAAGGCCTCCGTATAGAATCTCGTTTATTCTAGGGTAAGTAGAATAAAAAAAGAAGACTATTTTTTAGAATTTAATAAACGTCACGCAGGTAGCGTTTTTCTTTTCTAAGAGTTTTAATATAATTAAGTGCTTCTTGTGGGCTGCAACCGCTTTCTTCTTCAATGATTTCAAGTAATGTTTGCTCTACATCTTTTGCCATTTTCTGTGCATCTCCGCAAACATATAGATAAGCCCCCTCTTGCAGCCACTTAAATAATTCAGAACTCTCTTCACGCATTTTATGTTGCACGTAGACTTTTTGTTCGGTATCTCTGGAAAAGGCAGTTGTTAAGCGCAATTTGTCTTCTTTTACAAGTTTTTCCCAAAAATCGCGATAGAAAAAATCATAATCTTTTCTCCATTCACCAAAAAAAAGCCAGTTTTTTCCCGTAGATTGCTTGCTTAAGCGTTCTTGCATGAAGGCTCGAAAAGGGGCAATTCCTGTGCCAGGTCCTATCATGATGATAGGAAGAGATTGATCTTGAGGAAGTGTGAAGCCACGATGTGGGTGGATAAAAATGGGGATCGGTGTTTCAGGGAAAATTTCACAAATATAGCGGCTGCAGACCCCTCTTTTTACTTTTTCTTTCAACTCATATTTTAAGGGGGCGACTGTGAGATGCACCTCATCTCCTACATGTAAGTGAGAAGAGGAGATGGAATAATAGCGTGGATGGAGAGGGGAGAGGCTATGGCAAAAGGGAAGCAAAGGCAGTGTAGGGGATAATAAAAGAATGTCTAAAACATCGTTTTCAGATAAAAAAAGACGCATCTTCTCTTTTTCTTGTATAAGCTCTTCGGTAAGCGGGGAGGGGGTTATGGAGTGAATAAGTTCAACAAGCGCTCTTGTGGGCTGGGATAAATTAGCCTCTTTAGTTAAAAATTCCTGCAAGCTATAAGGGCCTTCGCCTTTGCGGTCGCTCACAAGAGTTTTGGGACAATGCCCTAAGCTTTCGATGATAGATTGAACATATTCGTGAGAATTGGAAGGGCAGATGGCAATACAATCTCCTACAGAATAGACAATGCCGGAATTGGATAGGTCCAGTACAATATGTTGCGTTGATTTTTCTGAAATGGGATGACAGAGGCGTTCTCTTGTTTTGAGTTTGGCAAAAAAAGGAGTCTCTTTTGAGTAATTAGGATGATTCATAGAATGATAATAAACAAATTAAATTTAAAACACCACAATATTATACCCCTTGCGTAAAAAAAATGTACTCAATATGTACTATTCTTGTGTTGTGGAAAGTGATCAAAAATGGGGAAAATGTGTTGATAGGCATGGGTTAATGCAAGTATTGAAAAGTGAAAAGTAACGTACAGTGAACGACTTAAGAACATTTAATGATGTGGAAAAGTGGTTTTATGTAATTGAATATCAGTGATTTGTGAAATTTTAGCTGGATTTTTGAAAGAAAACTTAATACTTAAAGTAATGTATCTCATTGACCTCGTTACGTTTGTTTTGTTGTTCATAACTCACCTTTTGCATAAGGTGAGTTAACTCACTTGCATTTTTTTGAAAAGCTCTCTTTTCTATAAATGAATAATATGTCATATTTATCCATTCAATGAAGGTTGACAATGGAAAAAAAGCCGCGCAGTTTGGGTACGCATAATGGCACTTTTCATGCTGACGAAGTGAGCGCTTGTGCTCTTCTTCTTCTTTTTGATTTAATTGATCGTGCGCATATCATCAGAACGCGGAATCAAGATTTATTAAATTGTTGTGAATTTGTCTGCGATGTAGGGGGACGTTACGACCCCTCTTCTAAGCGATTTGACCATCATCAGGCAGATTATTTCGGATCTTTAAGCAGTGCGGGTATGGTTTTACGTTATTTATTAGAGAGTGGCAAAATAGATGAAGCCGTCTATGATGCTTTCAACCATGCTTTAATTATGGGCGTAGATGCCCATGATAATGGGATTGATCCCCTTATAGATGGTGTGTGTACTTTTTCGCAGGTCATTGCCAATTTTACCCCTATTCATTATGACGCCACTCCAAAAGAGCAGGACTCTGCTTTTGGATTGGCGCTTGACTTTGTTTTATCTCATCTGCAAAGATTTTGGGGTCGCTATCGCTATGTTTTAAGCTGTAAAGAGATGGTAAAAGAGGCGATGGACAAAGGCGTGCACT
This sequence comes from uncultured Chlamydiae bacterium, assembly GCA_937894565.1. Classification (GTDB taxonomy): domain Bacteria; phylum Chlamydiota; class Chlamydiia; order Chlamydiales; family CALBHK01; genus CALBHK01. The sequence goes on along the minus strand of CALBHK010000216.1, from coordinate 3,552 downwards.
ATCTTTTTTTTGAAAAAGCAATTCCTTGGCTGGACCTTTTTTTTGAGATGGGTGGAGAAGATCATCCAGCAAGCTTTATTGTAATGCCTGCGGGAGATCAATGGAAATTGCGTGCTATTCCTCCGACCTATCAGCAAAGAATGGGAGTTAGAGTGCCCCTGCCACAAGAATGGGCGGGATTATTAGAAGAAGAACTTAGGCAGGTGAGTGGAATTGCGGGCGCTGTTTTTTGCCATAAGGGGAGATTTACCTCTGTTTGGAAAAGTAAAGCAGATGCTTTGAAGGCGTTGGCTTATGTTTTAAAAAAAGAAAGGTTTTAAAGAAGGAAAGCAGATGAGCACTTTGTTTAAACAAATTATTGATGGATTGCTTCCGGCTGAAAAAGTGTTTGAAAATGAACGCATTTTAGCAATTAAAGATATTCATCCAGCAGCTCCGGTGCATTTTTTGATCATGCCTAAAAAAGAGATTCCCAACCTTCAGGCTCTGCAAGCTCACGATATGGGGCTTTTAACTGAGATGGTGACCGTAGCCCAAAAATTAGCTGTAGAGCACGGCATAGAAGAAGGATACCGCCTTTTGGTGAATAATGGGAGGCAAGCAGGACAAACGATCTTTCATTTGCATTTCCATCTTATTGGCGGAAAAACATTAGGAAGTGTGTATGAATAAATTAAACGTTTGGGCATCGCGAAAGCTCTCGCGGTTGAACGATCGGAAACGACCCTGTATTAATAATACAGGGTCGTTTCCGATCGATTCAACCCCGTGGCTTTGGCGATGCCCAAACGTTTAATTTATTCATACACATTTCCTTAGGTTCCATGGCTTAGGTTTTATAGCTTAAGAAACAAGTTTAAGAAAAATTAACACACAGGATGATGAATGAATAAAAAAATAGAGCCAAAAGCAATTCAAAAAGCAATCTTGGCAATTGATTTTCAAGAGGGATTATTAGAAGGGATTGAACACGCGCAAGAAGTTTTGCAAGCAGCTCAAAAGCTTCTTTTTGCAGCCCAAGAGCTCAATATTCCAATTATTGGAACCGAGCAAGCTCCAGATCTTATGGGCCCTACAATGCCAGAATGGAGAGAAGATTTTCCTTATGATATTTATTCAAGAAGCTCTTTTTCTGCTCTTAAAAATGCAGAGATCAGTAAAGCAATAGAGGAATCGAATGCTCAGGAATGGATTCTTGTGGGTTTTGAAACGCACATTTCCCTTTATCAAACGGCCCGTGATTTAATTCAAAAAGGAAAGAAGGTCATTCTTGTTAATGATGCGACAGCCTCTTCTTCGATTTATGATTACTCAACCGCTTTGGCTGCTTTACGTGATTTAGGAGCGCAGATCCTCAGTTCAGAAATGTTGATTTTCGATTGGCTGCAAGATATTGAGAACCCTTGTACTGATTCTGTTTTGGGGATGTTGAGCGTAGGACAATCAGATAGCTCTTCTTGCTGTTCAGGTGGAAGCTGCTGCAAGTAAGGACGTTAATTCAACGCAGAGGAGCAAAAGAGGGTGTTGCTTAGTAAGTTTTTTGTTTTTCAGGGCAACGCCCTGATTTATAAAAGCCTAGGGCAGCGCCCTAGGTAGATGTGGAGCATGTTTTTCAGGCTGAAGGCCTGAGTTATAGTAAATATTGAATAATATCGACTATAGTGATTTGCATCCTTGCTGGTGTTTGCCAAGACTCAGGCCTTCAGCCTGAGAAGTTTTTTAACATCCACCTAGGGCGTTGCCCTAGGCTTTTATAAACCAGGGCGTTGCCCTGAAAAAGAAAAAACTTATGCGTAAAACTATGTTTTCTTTGCGTTTATCCCTGCTCTTTTTTCTCCCTTTTAGCTGCTTTGCAAATCAGGAGCAGATCATTCAAGACCATTTAACTATTAAAGATTTTGCTCAGGCAGAAGAAGTGGCTAGGTTTGCTTTTGAAAACGAGAGCGATTCCTCATTATTCTTTAAGCTCTATCTCCAAACATTAGCTAAAAGGGGAAAGATAGAGGAGATGATGAAACTTTGGACCTCTTTTCAAAAAGATCATCCAGAAATTCTTAGCTCATCAGATCTCTTAGAGATTCTAGCCTGGGGCATCATAGAAAATGGAGGGGAAGCACTTAAACCCTCTATTCGGGCTTCTGCGCTTAGCGCTGGAGCTAAAAGTCAGTCCGCTAAAGGAGTGCGTCTTTTAGAAAATGCTTTAAAAGATCGTAATGCTTGGGTGCGGTTACACGCTGTAAGGCTATCTAGCACTCTTTTTGATCCCTCCCTTAAAAAAAATATTTTAGAGTTGGTGTTTAGTGAACCTCAGTTGAATGTGAGAATGGAGGCTGTGCGTTCTTTAGGGCGTATGCAGATAGAGGAGGGAAAAGAGCAGCTTAAATGGCTCATTAGTTCTGATGATTCGCCTCCCGAATTAAAAGCCGCTGCTATTGAAGCGCTTGTATTATTGTTAGATACAGTTCCAAGAGAAGAAATTGCCTCCCTTGTTAAAAGCGAGCGCATGGGATTGCGGTTGCTTGCCTCTCGTGCTGTCATGCTTTTAGGGTTAAAACGCGATTTGGACTTGCTTCTTCCTCTTTTAGAAGACCCCTCGCATGATGTACGCATTGCTGTGATACAGGCGTTGGGCGTTTTAGAAAGACAGGAAGACAATGCGGTTTTGCATTTACTTAAAGATCCCCACCCTCATGTCGCATTGGCTGCAAGCTGGTATTTTGCTTTAAAAGGACATAAGGGGATGTTTGATAGATGGTTAGCAGATGAAGAGCAGGAAATACGTTTGTTAGCTGCAAGCAGTTTGGCCGCCAGCGGCCATGTGCAAGAGATGGAAAAGCATCTACTCTCTAGCTCTGATGGCCTTGTAAAACTCAATCTAGCTATAGGTCTAGTGCGTTATCGACATGCTATTTCTTTGGCTTGCAAAACGATCTGTGCTCAATTGAACTCTTCTCAAAAATGGATGTGGCAAGAAGAGGGGATTTGGAGGCGTGTGGCGCCCTCTACTGCTTTTCATGTGCGCGAGCTGCCCCATTTTCCAAAAGCGATGGACCAGACGGTGAGATTGGAAATGTTGAAAATGGTCTTATGTCTGGCCTATCCCGGCAGCGCGCAGGCGTTGAAAAATTTTCTAAAATATTCTGTTACAGATGTGATGCCCTTTGTGATGAGCTTGCTCTTAACTGAAGGGGATGAAGAGGCTGTGCATATCGTGCGTGGTTTAATGCAAACGGAAGATAAACAAGTGCGCTCTTACGCTTGCCTTCTGCTCGCTCTATGGGATAATGATGCGGAAGCAATTAAAGAATTGCAGAGACTATATTATTTATGCTCAAGGAGCATGAAAGAGCGCTTGCTGCAGGGGATGGGGGAGATAGGGGATGAGACTTTAATTGCCTTTTTTGTAGAGCAGATGAGCAGAGGTTCTATGAATATCAAAGTCATAGCAGCAGTTTCTTTGTTGCAGACATTAAACCAATAGACCTCTTGCGTAATTAGCTTTGCTTGAAAAAATTGATATTTTTTGAGTAGATTTATTGGAAAATTTTGAGT
>CALBHK010000215.1 GCA_937894565.1 uncultured Chlamydiae bacterium | reverse complement strand
ATTCAAAATAAATTTCTGGAGTTTGAAATATTCCAGAAAAAAAAAGTGTGTTTAAATACGAATCATCAAAATGGATTCTTATGCCATCATCAGCTTGAATTATAAAAGCTACGGTTTTCAAAACATGCAAATAAATGATGTTTATTAAACGGGTGTGAGAAAAATCGTCATAAAGTGAGATTTTCATATCGGAATTAATGTAAAAAACTTGATTTTTGCATTGAAACCAAATTGCAGTATCAGAATTTGCATGGGCTTCAATTGGGCCTTTATAAATGACTAGATCAAGTAAAAAGGTCGATGAGGATAGCGAAACAAGATATCTGTTCTTTATCGAAACGATTAATTTATCTCCAATAACTCCGAGAAGTCGTGCTCTAAAATTTAAAGTATGAACGTAACTTCCATCAATGAATATCAACTTGTTACCTTCGTTAAAGGAAATTAGTTTCTTTCCAGAAATTGAAATAATTTTTACGTTCCTAATCATGTGGATTGCGCCAAGAGAACAGCAACGCCGCGATCATTGGGAATGACAAAACTACCATATCTTACCCGATGAAACTGCTCTAAACCTGGAATAACGACTTTTACGCAAGCAATTCCACTGACTGAATAATAATGATTCGTGTAGAAGACCTGGAGATTGCTTTTTGATAAAATGTCCAAAATCCTTTCTATCGTCTTTTGTAAATTATCTGTTAAATTTGCACTATCCAAAAATTTTCGCTCTTCTATATTGCCAGATTTAACTAAGGAGAGTAAATCACACTTTGCACACTTTTTTAATTTTGGCCACTGATTAAATCTGCCTAGTATCCAATCGTCCTCTTCGCGCAAAGTATTGTCATATAGATGTAATGATTGGAGTGCTTCTAAAAGAGCTCTTTCGACTGCATAGCATGGGTTTAGTGACGCTCCAAATCCCATTGGCTGGATAGATTGACCTTGTTTAGTAAAAGTAGCACAAAAGACAGGGATGCCTATATCATTTGTGATGTCAAAAATTAGCATCTCTTCTTGATAGTCAGATTCTATTTTTTTAACAATAGATAATAAAGAAACAGGCAGGGAGGATTTATCTAGAATTTTTATTCTGTGAGGACGGTCTTTAGCAAATGCCGAAAGCAGCAACGTGGATATGGCATCCCTCTCAACCAACTCGTTAATTGCATGAAGAATTGCCTCTTCAAGGGTAGCTCCAATGGCTGTTCCGTTATTTGTAGTTCTGACTAAAAATGTTGAGTAGTTGAGTTGATCGGACTGAAAAGGTGTTTTAATATAATCAGGATTTACAGAGAAGTAAGGAACGTAAATGAGATGATCATTAGAGTAACTTTTTAGAGTTATCCAAGCTGTTTTTATTTTTTCATTGTCAGTGGTCATTAAGTTAGAAGGCAATGCCTTTATATTAATAGCGGATAGTTTATTTTTGATTTCATGGAACGATGTAAAAAAACATGTATTTGATAATGCGCTCTTTTGCGTGCTTAAATAGTGTTCTAAGGCTTCATATTTAGCACTGATTTCTGAATTCAATCCGAGGCCTTTTCCATTGCCAACATCAGCTATACTGTTGTCAAGATGATAAAGAGTGCATTTTGAGGTGAAAGGGGAGTTGCCAATGAAAGATAATTTGTAACTTAGATTTAATGTTATGAGCTCCTCATCGAATAAACTAATAGCTTTTTGAGGAGAGCATATTCTTTCATAATACATTTAGGAATCTCTTGTGTAGAAAAGAAAAATTATTAATACCTGCCAATTATAACTAATTGGCAGGTAGTCAGCTTTATTACTGGTTTGAGTTCAAGTTATGCTCTGAAATGAATATTTCCTTATTAAGATCATTTTTGCCTAAACCTAGTTCGTTAAAAATAGCCTCTTCCTCTATCGATGGAAAATGAGTCTCCTCATCGAATTCTTTTGGTTCCAATACGTTGATCTCTGAACGGGTTCGCCCTAGACCAATTTCTTCGTTAATTTGATTATCTAAAATTAACCATTCCATTTTTTTTGATTTTTCATTTATTTTTCCTCATGTTTATAAAAGTCTATCATTATGTTCAATCACTCTCAATATATAAGAGTGCCTGCAATACCTTGTGATTATCTTTTCAAGCTAGATCTCTCGTGGTAATTGTAAACAAGTAGACTGTTTTTTACAAAGAAAATTTTTTATTGTGTGCGCAACTAAATTGTGACAAGAGTTTCTATAATCTAGTCACAGTAATTCGTGGGCCAAATGTGGGTCATTACACCACGCGATCCGTGGTATCAGCACCTCACAAATCAGTACACACAAACGTTTGGGTGTGGTAGCATTTACTATGTAAAGTTAGGATGCGTGATGTAACATAACGAAAGTGGTGGCGACTTAAAATCCCTCGGTAGCAATACTGTGCCGGTTCGAGTCCGGCTCCGAGCATTCTTTATACTCAACGACTTACGTTTGATTTTAGCAATTTTCAATACCGCGTTTGCGTATCATTTACGCAAATTTTACGCACTAAACCACAACACACCTGCACAATTCATCTTTACCCCATTAATTTGGGGTATTTTTTTTCAGCTCACCTTCATTCTTGGCGTGGCAGACGTGACACGCGTGGCAACAGAGGGAAAAACCTGCCACACATAGAAAAAAGGGGCGACGTGGCAGACGTGGCAACTTTACGATTTTCATTGTTGTCTATGATCATCAATTTAAGCAAAAAGTCTCAATTTTATTATGAAGTGCGTAAAAAGTGCGTAATTTTGCGCTTTTGCATACGCAAATTCTATTCTTACGCGGTTATAAGCGGCATGCCGCATGGGATTGTTAATCCCTTGTGTCAGTTTATTTTGGAATGTTGTAAACTGTTTTATTTAGTTGTGAGGTGTGCATGGGCTACATTAGAGAGGTAACAAAGAAAAGTGGTGAAATAACATACCATGCGGAGGTGCGCCTTAAGGGGCATCCTCCGGAGCGAGAATCTTTTAGAACAAAAACTCAAGCAAAAAAATGGGTTCAGGATACGGAAAGTGCTATGCGCGATGGCAGACACGTTAAAATATCGGAGGCTAAGCGGCATACTGTTGGGGATATGATTAAACGCTTTGTAAGCCAATGGCTGTCCAAATCCCCCCAAAGACTTAAGAAGCAGGCAAGTTTATTGAGCTGGTGGGATGAATGGTGCGGATATCTATTGCTTGCGGATTTGACGCCCGCTGTGATTGCTGAGGGGCGTGATCAATTGCTGAATGAAATAACAGTAAGGGGAGCATTGCGCAGCTCAAGTACAGTTAATCGCTATTTGAGCGCTTTGGGCAAAGCTTTAACTGTAGCAGTGAAGGAATGGGGATGGCTTCAAGATAGTCCTATGCGTAATGTAGGTAAGCCATCGGAAAATCCGGGAAGAGAGCGCTTTCTTTCAAAAGAAGAGAAAGGTAGGTTGTTACACGCCTGCGCTGAATCGCGCAATTTAAATCTATTGCCCATTGTATCTCTGGCTCTGATTACCGGCATGCGATTTGGTGAGATTGTTGGATTGCGGTGGGGGGATGTTGATTTTACGCGATGCACGGTTACCTTATTAAAGACGAAAAATGGCGACAGACGAATTATTCCTTTGACTAAAGATTCGGCCGAGATTTTTCGCGAATATCCGACTTTTGGTGCCCCTCCAAATGAAATGATTTTCAGATCGCATCGAAATACAAGTTCACAACAAAAAGTTTCGATTAGAGATGCCTTTGAGAGAACATGCAAACGCGCAGGGATTAGCGACTTTCGATTTCACGACCTCAGGCACACGGCGGCTTCTGATATGGCAATGGCTGGAGCTACGCAAGGCGAGCTCATGGCAATTCTTGGGCACCGCTCGCCCGCAATGACGAAAAGATATGCTCATTATAGCCAAGAGCATCTTTTGAAAGTAATGGAAAAGAGTCAAAATCGTTTAGAAAAAAAAGAAGAGAGGATTGATGATTAATTTTAACAGATTCCCCGTCACTTGTGTTTACTACAAAGGTGAATGGGTTTATCTTCCTCTGTTTTTTGTTCCTGAAGAAGCCATTACTGATGATAGATTGTTTTATTTTCAACTAACTCCTGTCGATGGTAAAAAAATATCAGATCCTGAGCCTGAGCCTAGAAGAAATTGGGAGGTCACTCGTGCATGCATTCGTTCTAAAGCAAAAAGCACAATTCTTCCATGGATGATTTCTAATAAAGAGCTTAAAGAATTATGCGCTAGATACAATATTCCCATTGGATGGGTTATAAATATACCCAAAAGCAAAGTTTCTAAAGCCAAGTATCGTAAACAAACTGGAAGAAAAAAAAGAAAATGTTCTTTTTTAGATCGTTTGGAATATAAATCTTTTATCGAGGAACTTGGAAAGTTAAGTGCGACAGCAGAAGTAATTGCTGAAATTTTGTGGTTTTTAAACCAAAAATTGAGCAAGGGGAATGATTACGTCACCTTAGAAGAAATTCTTCGATTAACTATTTTAGAAATAGATGTTGAAGACGTATTTTCCGGGTGTATTTCTTTGTCTCGTTCTTCTCAAAAGAGTAGTCATATAGTTGGCCACTATCTTAAGGAAAAACTTTGGGTAGCATTAAATAAACAAATACGACAGGATTCTGGGTTTGTATTTTCTAACAAAAACGGAGGGCCTCTTTTGCCCGGAGATATTGATAGGGTGTTTAAAAAGGCAGGTAAAAATGCTGGAATAAAGGGTTCGGTAACTTCATTATCGCTTAGACCACATAGTAGTTCCAGTAGGATAGCTAGAGAAGTCTCTGTTCTTGAGTGGGATATGTTATGTCAAAAGATACCTAAACTTAAGTCTAGATCAGGTCGACCATCAAAACATGATCCTAGAGTGATTTTAAACGCAATTTTTCTTCATATTGATACTAAAACACCAATAAGAAAACTGCCCAAAGAATATCCTCCAGGTAAATCAGTTTATTCTCAATATATTCGTTGGAAAGAAAATGGAATATTTAAAGCAATTTTAAGATTTCTCCCTTGAAGTTCATTGTTTTATTTGTTTTTTCATTCGGAGACAGAATTTTTATTTTCATGAAATTTCACGAGAAGGAAAAATGCTAAGGATATCCTCAGATGTATTTTGAGGGCATATTACATTGATTTTAATAGAGAGAATAGGTGAGAATCACCTATGAAAGACGAAAGTCATTGGAAGTAACGAGCAACAAATAACAGAGGAGGATATATGACAGATGTCATAGAAAAAGTAACAGATAAAACCAGTCTGGAGACTTCGAATAGTAATATGGGTCAATTATTGACTATTCGTCAGTTTTGCGCCAAGTATCCTTGGCCCAGTGAATCTGCGATGCGTTCGTATATTTATAGGGCTGATGTTTTGGGCATTTCTGAAGCGTTTGTGCGTGTCGGTAGAAGAGTGTTGATTATGCCAAATAACTTTTTTTTATTAATTAAACAGATCGAAAAAAAATCAACTCAAGGAGGTGTCTATGAGACAAGATCATGGCAAAAGAGAGAGGTGTGTGCATGAACTTTCCAAGAAAAATCGTTGGTATCGATATGAGTTGAGAAAAAAACACCTCAGTTTACTTATGAGGGAAACTGAGGTTAAGAGACTAACAAAATCGCTCAAAGTATAAACATAACCCACTGCGCTGTAACGCAGTGGGTATTAACTAAAAGGATTCTATGGATGATGATAAAAGATTAAATGGTATACGGCAACTGGAAACATTCTCTTTGATGATTCAAAAGTCTTGTGAAATTGATACACAGAATGCTGATATGGATGATGAGGCTTTATCGGCTGCTCGAGCCAAAGAACTTGATGAATTATGTCCTGAAATTACTCTTCCCAATGGCTTTCAATATGAGGGGGATTGGTTGGTCTTTCTGAAAGAAACTGATGATGAAACTCCTCCTAAATCTATTAAGATTTGTTCGCGCTTGGAAGTGGTTGCACGCACACGAAACCAAGAAGGGGAGAATCACGGAAGACTTCTTGAGTTTCTTGATCCTGATGGAGTGGTACACCGATGGCCAATGCCAATGGAATTGTTGGCGGGTGATGGTGCGATGTATAGGCAGGAACTGTTATCAAAGGGGCTGTTGATAGCTCCTGGGAGTTCAGCACGACAGTTGTTATCAACTTTTATTCAAACGTCGATTCCGGCTAAAACCATCAGATGTGTGGAGCAGACGGGCTGGAATAAAGAGCGGACGGCTTTCTTATTTCAAAATAGAACGGTAGGTGATGCAGGTAAGGAACCTCTCATTTTGCAAACGAAATCTAATTTACCAATCACGCAGACAGTGGCAGGAAGCTTTGAGGGGTGGCAGCAAATAGCCGCATTATGTATCGGGAATTCTCGGCTTATTTTTTCTGTAAGTGCCGCATTTACACCCCCTCTATTATTGCTTTTGGGAGCGGAAAATGGAGGGATTCATTTCCGAGGAGGATCTTCGTCGGGAAAGACGACGTGTTTGCGGGTTGCTGCTTCGGTTTGGGGGAGTCCTGATTCTGTGCAGCAATGGCGCGCAACGGTAAATGGATTGGAAGGGATCGCATCGGCACACAATGACTGCCTTCTTTGTTTGGATGAAATGGGACAAATGGATGCTAATGAGATAGGAAATGCAGCTTATATGCTAGCGAATGGAACTGGGAAATTGCGTGGGCATAAGTCAGGAGACTCTCGTCCATGTAAACAGTGGCGTTTACTTTTTTTATCGTCAGGAGAGATCAGTTTGAATGATCATATGCTACAAGTGAAGCAGCGGGCTAGAGCTGGGCAAGAGGTGCGAGTTCTTGATATACCTGCTGATGGTCAAACGTATGGTTGTTTTCAGAACTTACATGGTTTTGAATTACCTAAGATTTTTGCGGAGCACTTAAGTAGTTTGTGTAAATCGCAGCATGGCACGGCAGGGCCGTTATTCATCGAACTTTTGTTAACTATTCAAGCAGAAGCAACTCAAAAAATTAATGGTCTTATGAATGATCTGTCAAAAAAACATGTGCCTGCTGATGCATCCGGACAGGTACATCGTGCATTTAATAGGTTTGCATTAATCGCAGCAGCAGGTGAATTAGCTACAATGCTAAAGATTACTAGATGGGAGGAGGGAGCAGCGATTAAAGCTGCTATTAGTTGTTTTTATGACTGGCTCAGGTCTCGTGGTGATATGGGACCTCAGGAAGAACGTGAAATCTTATCTCAAGTGAAGCACTTCTTTGAGCTGCATGGGGATAGTCGATTTGCTCCTTGGAGTGAAGACGGTTCAGACCATCATATTAAAACGATCATGCGCGCTGGTTATCGTAGAAAGTGTGAAGATGGTTTTGAATCTTTTGTTTTTCCGGAAATTTTTAAGAATGAGATAGCTGTTGGTTATGATCCTGCATTGGTTGCGAAGGTTTGTTTAAAGCATGGTTTATTGATGTCGGATACAAAAGGTGGAGCGACGCGTTCCGAACGTTTACCCGACTCTAGAAATAGTAAGCGTGTATATCGTTTTACTCATTTGGTGTTGACCGAAGGAGAGGAGGAAGTAGATGACTGAAGAAGTTTTGCGTGGCGGACGTGGCAATGTGGCAAAATTAGAGTTACTTTCCCATTTAGATCAGTTTGCCACCCTTGCCACGCGGTTGGATTTTTGCAACGTGGCATCATTTTCTCTCGGGAGCCACGTCCGTCACCCTTGTCACGTAGAAAAAATAAGCAATCTGGAAAATTCTCAAGTTTCACGATTTTCTAAAGGAACTGAATTCTGTTTCCGATGGTTAGCTATTGCCATGGAGGAGGGACATTTAGAACCTTCTCAATCATTAGTTGGTCAATCCATAGGATGGCCACAAAGAAGGGTAAATAGAGCTTCATTGTGGCTAGACTTTAAGCTTTGGAGTCGAAAAGAGAAAATTCCAGACTATCAATTACCTGAGCAAATAGTATTCTACGCTCTGCTGGATCAGTTGTTTAATCATGTGAATGATAAATATGAATTGCCACCATTAGAACAATGTCGGGCGTTCTTTTCTACCTTGAGGCAACAATATGAATGTGGGTGATTTATTGGAGGAGATGGGAGTGCAGCCTAAACTTGTAGCATCCTGTAAGGGGGGAGAATACCATTCGCGCTGCCCAGATCCTCAATGTGATGGCAAAGATCGTTTTTGCTACTGGCCAAAACAGGGAGATGATGGCCGTTATTGGTGCAGGCAGTGCTTGCGTTCGGGTGATGCCATTCAATTCTGTAGAGACTTCATGGGAATGGATTTTCCTTCTGCCTGCGCAAAAGTAGGAAGGCGACCTACGCTTACACCAAAGAGTTCCGTTCCTACCATAAAACAGTTTATCCCTAAAGTGTTGTCGATTTCTTCTGAACAATGGATTCAAAAAGCATCTGATTTTTTGCAACGTGCTCACGAATACTTGATTAAGCATCCTCATTTGATGAATCAAGATAAAGATAGGGGGCTTACGCTACAAAGTATTGTGGATTTTCAATTGGGTTGGAATGCGGCAGACATCTTTGATCCAAGACAATTGTGGGGACTCCCGGATCTATCGACTGAAGGCGGAGCGCGTTTTTTATGCTTGCCTCAAGGTATTGTCATTCCTTCGTTTCGGGAAAATATCCCTATAAGGATCAAGATTCGTCGACACAAATGGAAGCCGGATGATGCTTACCCCAAGTATCATATTGTGGCCGGTGGCATGACATGCCCTGCTATTTATGGAGATGTTAGTAAGCCTCCTGTTGTTGTAGAATCAGAACTAGACGCGATGCTCATACAACTCTTTGCAGCAGATCTTTGTTGTTGTATTGCTTCAGGAGGCGCGAGCATTAGGCCTGATGAGATGGTGGATAAACTTTTGCGTCAGTCGACTGTTATTTTGTATGCTCTAGACTTTGATGAAGCAGGCAAGAAGGCTTTTGTTTTCTGGAAATCAACGTACCCACAACTAAATCCTTGGCCTGTTCCAAAAGGAAAAAGCCCCGGTGATGCATTTAACGATTATGGAGTTGATCTACGTGCTTGGATTAAACAGGGAATCGCAAGAGCTTCACGATTTTAATAAAAGAGAGATGGCATGGCATAGTACTAAAAAAGGAGGTACCCCCCTATGAATAAGCTTATCATTCCTAAGAAGCTAGATCCGATAGTTAGAGCGTTTTTTGCGGAATCACCTCAAATGGCAAAAAAATTGCTCATTCAGGCAGCCAAAGCTATTTACGGATCAGATGACGATAAGGATTCTTTTGATTTTCCAAGAAATCATCATCAAATCACAAAAGAGGAGTTAGAAGAGATTTGTACCTTGATGCAGGGCATTAAACCGAAAGATATGATTGAAGCCATGATGGCGTCACAGATAGTTGTCTCTCATATGCTGGGGATGCGTAAGCTTGCTAAAGGATATCTCGCCGATCAACACATTGGATTAAAGATGTTCAGGTTTAGCATGGATGCGATCCAACAGTTGCAGAAAAAACGATCTGGCAGCGTGCAAAATATTACCGTAAACTATAATTATAACGGCTCGCAGGCGGCTCCCAATTCATCCGTGCCAATTGAAATTTGTGGCTGAGCTGCCTCACCGGCCTCCAAAGAGGAAATAACAAATGCCAATTAAGGGAGTGAAACTTTGTGGAGCTAGATGCCGCACGAAGAATGGTGAGCCATGCAGCCAGCCCGGCATGAAAAATGGTCGCTGCAAGATGCATGGCGGGAGCCTCTACAAGCGAGAAACTCATGGGTGTTCTACCCTGCTTGCCAAGGAAGAGCGCAGAAAAGAACGGCTTTTCTTGAGGGAACTGAAGGCGTTAAGTAAAGAGATTAGGGGATTTTAGGATGGTGCACAAAAATAAAAAAAATGATCTTTTAAAGGGGGAGGAAAAGGTCTCCCTTTATGAGAAGATGATGACAGGCCAAGCAAGTGCACATGAACTCATTCGTTTGTCTTTTTTAAGAGGTATGATCACAGATGAGCAGTATGCTGATTTTTTGGAAATTGATAAGCACAATTGTGATGTAAAGATCTTAGAAAACTGAAAGAGACCATATCATTCAGATTCTTTCCACTGTTCAGGAATAGCTAAGAAGGCATGAGACGACCGTCCTGGAAACATTGTGCTAATTTGACCCACCACTAATCCTTTTGAATTTTGATCTTGAATTTCTGTAGTGTTAGCAACATTGTAATATGGGTATTCTTCTTTGAATAATTTTTTTATTTGCATGCCAGTCGAATAATATAATTTATCTTGATTACTTTTTTTTAATTGACCAGGTAAGCAGTCTTTAGCGATAGGCAGTCCATTTTTTAGAATATAATCATAACCTTGCTGACACAGAATAAAAATATTTTTGTAAGGGCTAATAAAGTAATAACTATGCGCACCACCAATTTGAGGATAGGTACTTATAATCATATTTCCATCGTCATCCAAGCTTGTTGTTCTTACGCTAGTTTCCCAGTTTTTTTCTGGCATAATCATTTTAAATAAACCATCTATCCACAAAAAAGATCGTTCTCCCCAAGTTTCTTTTCCAACCTCTTTTTGTTTATAAGCACTAAAAGTTACATGACCATGGTTATTCATAGAAGCGGGTTCAAACCAAGCCCAATTTTCTGGCCTTTCTTGAAGAAAAAGAGTTGTTAGATTTGTTTTTATTCCGTGATCCCAGATAAATATTTGATTTCCTTCTTTACCAAGAACCTGTCCTCTGTCATTAAAGGCAGTTATTGTTATGTGGTTTTGTGAAGATGTAAGCTCCCAAAATCCCAGATTTGCATCCCAATAAAAAATTTTGTTAAATGAGTTTGAAAAACATTTACCTACAATTTGTCCATTATTAGATTTCTCAAAAATATTATTGACAACCTGATTGTCCCGGCTAATATAAGAGATACTTCCATTATTCCTGGTGTAACCGCCTTCATTGACAATTAATGCAGAACCGGATTCAATGTAATTATCTACATTGTTATTCGATTCCTTCTGACAGGAAATTAAAAAGGCGATGGAAATAGCGACGAGAATAAAATGTTTTTGCATACTTAATTATTTATGAAGTTTTAAAAAGAGATGGAGAAAAAATAACTATTCAAAATCCAAGCGAACTTCCTGAACCAAACTATGTAGAGACAATTTTTGAACCTTATGTAAAAGCAACTATTTTAGTGCCTGATGAGTTTTTAGGAAATGTTATAAAACTTTTAAATGATAAAAGAGGAATTCAATTAAAAATGGATTACATAGGAAAAAGAGTTCTTCTTGAGTATGATTTACCTATGAATGAGATTGTAATGGATTTTTATGATAAGTTAAAATCTACAACAAAAGGTTATGCATCTTTTGATTATGAACCTGTTGGATTTAGATCAGGAAACTTAAAAAAACTTGATGTTAGAGTTGCTGGAGATATAGTTGATGCACTATCTATTATAGTTCCTGAAGATAAAGCTGTTTCAAGAGGAAGAGAGTTTGTAAAAGCACTAAAAGA
>CALBHK010000214.1 GCA_937894565.1 uncultured Chlamydiae bacterium | reverse complement strand
ATAGCCTGTAAGGCTATAATTGCAACAGCCCAGGGCAACGCCCTGGGTATGAATGAGTTGCAAATCGCAGCCTGAAGGGCTGCCACTGCTTGGCCTGTACTTTTGTTCCGTTTTGCATAAGGTGAGTGAATAATGATAAACATGAAAGTGAATGAAGAAAACACCCTTTTTATTTACCCCCAAGCAAAGCAAGCCATTGAGGCTGCCGCTTCAGGATGGATTTCTCTTGCCGCCCAATGCATTCAAGAAAAGGGATCTTTTCACGTAGCGCTTTCCGGTGGCTCTACTCCAAAAGCTATATATGCTCTTCTTTCCTCTACTTATGCTCATACAATAGATTGGAAATGTGTTCATCTCTATTGGAGCGATGAACGCAATGTAGCTCTCACTCACCCAGAAAGTAATTATTTAATGGCGATGGAGTCAGGCTTAAAAAATCTAAAAATTCCAAAAAATCAAATTCATGGCGTTCCAACGCATTTAAAGCCAAAAGTTTGCGCACAAGAATATAATAAACTTCTATCTTGTACGAAGCTTGATCTTGTGATGCTGGGCATGGGAACAGATGGCCATACGGCCTCTCTTTTTCCCCATACAGAAGCTTTGAAAATAACCGACCGTTATTTTGCAGAAAATTTATTATTGGATGGAAAAACATACCGCTTCACCATGACCTATCCGGGGATCCACTTAGCCAAACAGTGTAATGTCTATGCTTTAGGTGATGATAAAAAAGAGAGAATTAAGAGTGTGTTATTAGGAAGATTTGATAGCGAAGAACAGCCCGTTCAGGGAGTGGGTAGAAAAGAATCTCCCGCGCACTGGATCTTAGATCAAGCAGCCGCGGGAAAATTATAAGTAATATCGAAGTGAGCTTATCCAAAACTCACAAAGTCAATGCAACTTTAAGATTAGTTAACCAAGAGTAATATAACCATGCACTAAATAGCTCCTCATCAGTAGCATTTTCTTTACCAAAAACCAGTTCTAGATCTTCTTTTGAAGAACTTTTATGAGCTTCTACTAAATTATTAAGTTGATCTTGACTTTCGATATCTTTATAATCATCAGACAATTTGAAATCATATTCACGACAATTCTTGTCTTTTTCAACTCCTTCTGCATTTGTAACAGTTAGAATCCAAGGGGTGCTGACATTCGAACTGAACTTATATTTTTCTAATATTTTTACAGTATTTTCCTTTATGCGGATTGCTTTTTCACTTTTTTCAACTTTTTGCGGAAAGAATATACTTTTAAAAATATCAGCCAAAGCAAACAAGGCGCCAACTCCCACCATTTCGCCGATTCCACGAAATATACGAGCCCCCTTAGAGCCCATATCCACGCCGTGAACTTCATGTTTGCACGCATCATAGATCTGCATCGCTCCAGTGAAGATCCCCACTACAGGAATCATCGCTAAACCTTGTCTGACATTCATCTTAGCACACTCTTTTCTATTAGCGTCAGTGCCTGCCACAGTTTTAATGCCAAACACATCAAATTTTGCTAATGATAACTTTTCCATATTTAATCCCTCATTTAAAAAACAATCAAATCACACAACTTAATAATAATTAATTTATAATTAATATTCAACTTCATGCAATTAAAATATTTAAATTAATTATATTTTTATTTAAAACATCCGTGTTTATTAAAAAAATGATAGGAAATTTACATTAAGATCCGATTAAATTGAAGAAAAAAAACGCGGAGGCGCTGGAGATGCTGGGATGATTATTGAAAACCTATAAAAGAGTCGGCCCGCTAGGCCTTCAATTTTTTTTGTTTGTCTTCCCAGCCCTTGTATCTCAGGAGCTATCGCTCCTTCGCACGCGGACTGGGCTTTACAAAGAGTAAGCCCTCTGGGCTTTCAAAACGTTTAGAAAATACTAACCCCAATGAGCCCGAAGGGCTCATTCTTTTTATAGCCCAGTCCTTGTGCGAAGGAGCGATAGCTCCTGAGATACAAGGGCTGGGAAGACAAAAAAAAATTGAAGGCCCATAGGGCCGATTCCTTTATTAGAATCTTACTTACTAAACTCATCAAACGCTTTTAAAGCTTCAGCTGCATACATTAAGGAAGGCCCTCCCCCCATATAAACCGCAACACTCAAAGTTTCCATTAATTCTTCTCTTGTGACCCCTAATTTCACCAATGCCTGAGTATGAAACCCAATACACCCTTCACAATGACCTGCAATTCCTATGGCTAAAGCAATAAGCTCTTTCATTTTCTTCCCCAAAACGCCCTCTTTTGTGGCCGCTTGGGATAAAGCATTAAATCCATTCATCACATCGGGAATCTCTTTACGCATTTGCGATAAACTAAGAGAAATCTCTGTTGTTAATTCTTTGTAACTCTTGCTCATAAGCACTCCCTTCTAAAAATTCATTTCATAAATACAATAAAAAATTTATTTCATCAATTTTAAAAATATATGATCAAGAGCGTTTTGAATCATTGCGCTGGATTTTTTACTTACACCTGCCTCTTGGGCACACTCACTCCAATTTAATGTAGCATTTTTAACATCCTCAATGATTTCTAAAGCATGTTGTGGATTAATTTCACCTACCTCTGCTAGCTTTAAAAGGTGGGAAAGCGTCGGATTTCTACCTTCACCCATAATTGTCGTACAGTGTTCCCCTCCGGGGCCTGATGAAAAGGTCAAATCATAAGCAGGAGAAACCTGCCACTCCCCTTTTTCATTCATTAAAAAAGAAAAATTTTTGCCATGATCGTCTCGGTTATGGCTCAAAACATTAAAGATAGAAGCTCTGAATTGCTTTTCACACTCCTTAACATCTTTTGTCAGCCAAAGTGTCGCCTTCATAATAGATTCATAATCTAAACTTGGAATACGGTGATCCGCATGAAGCAATCCGCTGATGGTATGCATGTGTAAACGCTTACCATCGTTGCGATCAAATCGCTTGCTACCAAAGTATCCCATTCCTTTTTTAGATGGAAACAGCTTTGCATGAGCCATATCAAGATGCGCTTTTTTGGCCATTAAATGATAGGCAAATTCAATAGGACCAATATCTTTTGGATCAATGTAGATTTTCCAATGTGTTTTTTACCAGTTAAAAATATATGTTGA
>CALBHK010000213.1 GCA_937894565.1 uncultured Chlamydiae bacterium | reverse complement strand
AGTCATTCTGAAAAGTGGAGGTAAATATGAACTTAGATAAATTAATGGCGTGGGTAGCTGCGATTGTATTGTTATACGCAGCAACAGGAAATTTAGATCAATTTCAAAATTGGGTTTGGAAAGCCCAAGCTAAAGCGATTTATGATTCACGCTCATCTACTTGGGGTAGTCCTAGATTTTTCAGCCACGAGTCATCTCATGTAAAAGTTAAGTCAAAGTAGACCTGTAACTAAGACCAAAAATTCAAGCCGAAAGATTTCGTATTCAAATCTCCTGTTTGCTTTAAATTTGGCGCACGTTTCGTAAAATTCTTCGAGCCAGATCCTTCGCATTGAGGATGCGCCAATTTTTTCAAAATTATCACACCTCATGCCGCCTTGCTTGGTCGGATCTTAAGAATTTGACTGCACTTTGCTTTCGCCTGACTCCTCGGACCTCTCAGCCGTAGGTGTAGAGGTCGCTCAAACAAGAGCGGCTCACAAATAAAAACAGGAGAAATTTTATCTCCGGAGAAAACTTTTTTTTAGTTGAAAGTCAGATCCAACTTTCTTGAGTTTTTATGTTTATGCTGCCTTATTTTTCTTGTCAATATTTTCTGATTGAAGTTTTTCGATAGTTTTGATGATGGATTTAATTTGTTGATAGCCTCGCACAGTTCTGAAGTTTTGTTCAGCTTTTAAAAACACTGCAGCCAACCAACGCTGCGAAATGTTTTTCTTGCGATTTCTTCCTCGATATTCCGGATTATAGTTTTTAATGTTATGCTCGCGGTGCCGAACTGACGAGAATACATTTTCAATGGCATTCGTTGTATAAAGCGCTTTGTAAAGATCGCCGGATACGCCAAGTCTATGCAGCGTTAACAGTTCATCCATGGCTTCACGAAGCGACCTGGCGGCCGATACATTCATGGTCATCAATTCCTTTTCAAGCTCGCACAGCGCCTTATGTGCATCGTCATACTTCGTTTGTTGTAAAGCTGTTTTAAATAATAGATGAACTCGGTTGCGATGTCGTTTTGCAACGTGCTTTTGAATATTTTTATCTTTATGGATTGCGCATCTTTGATGGAGTAGCCGCTTGCCAAATTTGTCCTTTAAAGCCTTGATTATCCCTTTGCCACCATCAGTGATTGGAGTGCGGTGAAAATTTCGTAGTCTAGGTTCTTATCAAAATGGAACAGGTCTAGTTCGATTCCAAACAAAATATCCGATAGGATAAAGAAGCGGGATTGAATTATGACAGCAGAAAAGAAAAACAAAAAGTGGCCAACAGAATTTAAAAATAAAGTTGTTCAAGAATACTTAACTGGCAATTACACGGTTAAAGAGCTTGCAAAAAAATATGGTTTTGAACACGATCCAACTCGTATTTACAAATGGCGCCATGAGCTTAATCAAGCCAAACAAGGTGATAAAGTTGAAGATCTTAAAACTCAAGGTTACAGTTTTGAACAGGCACGAAAAATTCAAGAGCTAGAAGCTGAAATTTTAGAGTATCAAAAAAAATTAGCTGAACAATTTGTTATTAATGACCTTTTAAAAAAACACCACGGATTGAAGAGCTCAGCCCACGTGAAAAGTGCCAGTGGGTTGACCGACACTATCAGGCAATTGGGTCCAAACAAAAAGCAGCGCGGTTAATTGGTCTTAGTATGTCGACATATTATAGCGATCCAAAAATTTCTCGAGCAGAAACTGAGGAAGATTTAGCTGACTTACGTCATCACATTGAGAATATAAGAATTACTTTTCCAAAAGCTGGCTACCGTATGCTGCATAAGTATTTAGAGCGCAATCAAGTTAAGATCAGCGAGCACAAGCTTCGTAAAGTCATGAAACAGTTTAAACTCTATTTGAAAAAGAAACGGCGATGTGTTCGCACTACGAACTCTGAGCATGGCTTTGGAGTGTATCCAAATTTAATTAAAAAATTAAAGATTAAAAAACTTAACCAAGTTTGGGTGAGTGATATTACCTATATCAGAATTGCCAATGGCTTTGTATATTTGGCTGTGGTGATCGACTTATATTCACGTAAAGTTGTTGGTTGGGATATTTCAAAAAAGATTGATGGTGAGCTCGTGTTGGGGGCAACTCGCATGGCTTTTGAAAGGCGTGGTTACCCAAAAGGGGTTATTCATCACTCAGATCGAGGTGTTCAGTATTTGTGTGATAAGCATGTTCAGTTTTTAAAAGAAAATAAATTTAAAATTTCTTGTGCAGCTAAAGGTAACCCTTATGAAAATGCTTTTGCTGAAAGCTTTATGAAAACATTGAAAAACGATCAGGTTGATTTATTTAAATACGCAACGATCATTGATGTGATTGAAAATATTCCTGAGTTTTTAGAAGAAGTTTACAATAAAAAACGACTGCACTCATCTTTAAATTATTTGACCCCTGAAGAGTTTGAAGCTAAGTGTATCAAAAAGAATCGCACTAGACCGTAAATTTGGAAGATCTAGTACGAAAATTTTCACCGCACTCCACTTGATATTAATGGACTCAATCTTTCTCCTGAAAAGTTGGAAAAAGTTCAAACTAATCTAGAAGAAAAAGCCAGAACTTCTGTGGTTGAAATTCAAGGTCAATATTATGAAACTGTAGATTAAAAAATTTTGAGAACCTTGATCCCCCTGAAATACACAGGGGGATTTTTTTACCTCAAGTGACTAAAAAGCCAACCTTAAAAGGGTTCATCGTATTTTATAAAAAATTAAGAAAACAGCCGTGTCACTGATCGCTCAACGGCTGTGATTTTTTAAACTTCAAAATGAAGTGTTATCTGGCCGAGCTAAGAATCCATTTTACAGTGTCTTCATAGCTTTCGATTACAGATCTAGTTTCTTTGTATCCGATCTCATTTCTAATTTTCGTGCTATCGATAACGAAATCATTGGCTTTTTTCTTTAACACTGAAAGCTCATCAGGAACTTCATCAGTTTCAAAAAAAACGACGTTTTTTTTCATGACTTCGGCGATCATTTCTACTCTTTGTTTCATTGTTGGTGTTTCATACTCGCCGACATTGTAGATAGAAATCCCTTTTAATAATTTTTCAACTAAAAGCAAGACCGCAAAGGCCATATCGTTAACATGCCCATGAGTCCATTTCCAATTTCCCTCGGTCTGGTGTGGAATTCTGGTGTTTCCTTGACTCAGAAAATCAATAATACCCTTAAACCGCATTTGATAATCACCAAAACCAAAAACGGCGGGAAGTCGCAGAATACCCAAATTTAATTTGTTATCTTTCGCAAACTCACTATAAATAGCTTCAACGTCCTTTTTGTCGTAATCGTCTCCACCGGCGTGAGGCATAATATCTTTAAAAGGTTTCGGAACAGTTTTTTGAGAATTTTCAGTGACCAGAGATTCAATTTCATCAAACTTATGGCCATTCAAACGACCAAACTGAGCATACACATCTTGGCTAGATAAAAGAATCAACTTACCCAACCCAATATCGCTTATCGCCTTAGTAATTGTTTTAGCAGATGATTGTGTCATGGCAAAACAATCTATTAACACATCAGGCGAAATTTTTTGAATTGCTTTTTTTACAGTTTCTTCATCATGACGATCTAAAATAATTTGATTAAAGCCATTGAGATCTTCTGTTTTACTGATACCTCTATGGCAAAGATAAATGGAGTGGCCATGCTCACGGGCTAACTTGGCCGCAGTCAATCCGATGAATCTAGTTCCTCCTAAAAATGCAATCTTCATTTTTTAAGGATAAAATCGCTGAATTCCATGGTCAACAACCCAATCAATCTTTGTAATCTGCAATATAATGGATTTAGGTGTTTTGAGGCTTTCATGGGTTGTTAAAACTTCTTGAAGTAACTGTCTTTGACCAGAAGGACCCCTTTATTGAAGCCCAAAGAGCTTTGCCCAACAGTGACTAGACGACTATGGGATTTCATTGGTAGGACGTACTCATGACAAACACCCCAACTATTCCCACTTTACCCAAAGAACTCATAACAACCTTATTCAAACAAGTTTCTGAATTTTAGAGAGAAGCTGACGCAAGAAATGAAGGTAATATAAGCCCACTTATCGGGAAAATCTACTAGAGCTTAGAATAAGGTACTTTGCTTCCTAGCTCAAATGGGCTTTTATCCACCTTAGCCTCTTAAAAACGAATTGTCGCCCTGAAAGCAATAGAGACTTCCCGGGTCATGCGTAAATGATTCCGCAGCCTCAGCCCGAACTAGAATATAAGCATAGCAGTCATTCCCAAGGCTAAGGAGCATAAAAGCCATTTACTATAAGCCGCAAAGTACCTTATTCCAAAATCTAAGGGGTCATCACGATAAGAAGCCCTTATGTTACCCTCATTTCTGGCATCAGCTTCCTCTAGATTTAATCAAAGGCGCTAGAAGTGCTACGATTAATTTCTGGGCTCAAAGACAAGCCTATATTGCTATGGGTTTTATCATGGAAACAGCAGCCATCATGAGTATATATACTTGCCCACTTGAAGGCTTAGATCCCAAAGGTTACGACAAAGTTTTAAATCTTGAAGGAACTGGCTACGAAACTGTCGCTGCCGTAGCGGTTGGTTATCGCCACGCTGATAACAAATATCAAAGCGTTCCTAAGGTGCGTTTTGAAAAGAAAGATGTATTTACTTATATTTAAATACTAACACTTGTTCAAAAGAACCAAGGTTAGTACTGCAACCTACCCTTGGTTTCAAATTTTTTTATTATTTTGAAGTGGGTGTATATTATCTAATATACACCGTGTATGTT
>CALBHK010000212.1 GCA_937894565.1 uncultured Chlamydiae bacterium | reverse complement strand
CTATGGAACTTCGGGGCAGGAGGCTGAGGATATTTTAATTAAGTTCCTGAATGACCACTTACCGCGTCGATTTGCTGCTTCTTCAGGGTTCGTGATAGACGCTGAGAATACTCTCAGCAAACAGTGCGATGTTTTAGTCTACGATGCCGAGAACAGCCCAATCTATCGCGCTGGAGATCGCGGTCTGATACTTCCATCTGATAGCATCGCTTCCGTTATTGAGGTAAAATCCAAACTCACAAAGTCTCAGCTGAAAGACTCAGTCGAAAAAATTGCCAGCGTAAAGCGGTTAAAGAGAACTCCAGTTTCAAGTGGCGATCAACCAGTGACCTTTTCTGAGTTGATCGTTAATTCTTCTTACGGAGTTGTATTTGCCTACGATGCTGATTCGAGCATGAATGCTATCGCCGAGAATCTGAAAGAATTTAACCAGGATGTTCCAAGGTCGCGGTGGATCGACGCAATCATTGTTCTTGGGAAGGGGACTATAACATACTGTGTTCAGTTCCCTGGTGAGGCCAACATGCGCGGCCAGATGATGCCAGCGGCCTCCGAAGATTTTCCAACACCTGCTTGCTACGTTCATATGATGGTTTCAGAGGATGGACAATATGCGCTCAATCGCTTTTTTGGAACATTGGTAGCTACTCTCGCATTTTATCGCAAGAAAACCTCAATTGCTCTTGATAGCATTATGAAAGGCTCAGAGCGGACTGCACGAACAATTCAAGGCTATTGGTATAACTCCAAGCGCGAGCTTGTTGAGGTTCCTGCCGCTCACATGGGGAAAGGCAAGGGTCCACAGTTTGAGTTCGATGTATTTTTAGCTAAAAGCAATAACATCGTTGCGCGATTTTCAAATTATGAGTGGTCCGATGGATATGTGTATAGACTCGTACCGCCCACGGAAAACGCTCGACGAGTTTTGGCGGAGATTCTCAAGATGACGAAACAACAGAATGTAATTCTGACTCCTGGCAATGACGGCATGACCTCATTCACAAGTCTTTTGACGGGACAGTCGCCATCACGTGAAGAAATAAAAAAACATCTCGACACCCAACTAGGTGGGTCACTTGAAGTAAGATGGTATTCTTGAGTTCCTGCTTACAAAATAGCTTGAAGCAAAGCTATTCTATATCAAATTTTCAAAAAAAAATTTTATTTTTTGAAGGTCGCTTCATCGTAAGCGATCCATCAGCCTTATTTGCGAGGTATAGTTTTTATGCCCGTAATGATGTCGGCTAGGTGTTCGATGTCTTCAGCTTTATTTGCTTTTGGTAACTGCTCAAATAAATATTTCATAGCATCGTAAGTTTTCACACCATTTACTTTTGCTGTAACTAATAAACTGTAAAACATCGCACTGGCTTCTGCACCAGCTTCTGTATCGCTAAACATCCAGTTGTTGCGGCCGATCGCAAATTTTCTGATCGCTCGCTCAACAAATCCATTATCCATTTCTAGTCTTGGATCTTTTAAATATCCGATTAGATTTTCATATTCGTTTATAAAATATTTAAATGCTTTGCCGATTTTACTTTTTGGAGGAACTTTTTTAATATGATTATCAACCCATAACTTAAACTCATTCCAAATTGGAATATGCTTTTCTATTCTTTGTTTTTGCTTTTCTTCTAAATCTAATAATTTAAATTCTTCCTCTAAATCATATAACTTCTGATAAAATGTTAAACCTACTTCTGCGAGCGTTTTTCCGGACTTTGCACCTTCAGTATTGGCTTGCTCAAAATACCTTCTACCGTGCATGTTGCAGCCTATGCGGATTATACCGTTTTTATTTTCTAAAACGTTGTAACTTGCATAACCATCGACTTGCAAATAACCCGTAAACTCTTCAAATAATTTTTTTGCAACTTCCGCGGACCTTGATGGATCATAATCAAATAAGATAATTTTATTTTTTGCATGCGGCGTTGATCTAACCCACATCCATGATTTTGAGTCTGTTGGTTTACCATTTTCTTTTAATACTTGCGTGTACGTCTCATCGCAACTGACATAAAAACTAGCTAATAATCTGTCACATAAAATATTATAAACTGATCTTGAAGCTTCTGCATGCGCAATCACCCAACGGGCTTGCGTTTGTCGTGGCAAATCCACACCAATTTCTTGAAACATTTCTTCGATTCGGTAGAGCGGCATTCCATAAGCATATTTTTTGGCAACAATACTTGCCACTAATTCTGGTGTTGCAAATGATCTTGGTATGATGCTTGGCACAGGTGGCGCTGTCTTTTGATAATCACCACTGTCGACCCCATACTTTGCGCGATGATATTCAATCACTTTTACTTTGGCTGGTTCAAAACTTAATTTTTCTGAGACCTCGTAACCAATAATTTTAAGTGGTGTTACACCATCTTCTGCAAATTGCTCAGCTTGCGGCAACTCAACAACGATCACTTCGCGGTCTAATTCTTTTGGTAAAGGTTTTCTGTGGCCACGCTTCTTTGTATGCTCGCCGACCGTGATCTTGTCATCAGAAGCAGGCTCTGGTTGCTTTGAAAAAAACTCAACCTCATTAAAGACCATTTGCTCATCGGATTCCCAGCGCTCTGACTTAACTCCGAACTTTGATCGCTTGAGTTCAGCTAACATCTCATGAAGACGTTCAACTTCGTCAGCGTAGTATTTGTTTTTTTCTTGTTCGAGTTTTAATTGTAATAATGCACCCTGAAGTTGCTCAGCTAAATTGGATTCAGTATTAAAAAATATTTCTTCTTTGAGCATCTGCTTTTCATATTGAATATTAAAATTTTTAATTCAATCTTTTTTTCAAAAAACTAACTCACACGATCATAATTTAATTCAGCAAATGGTTTCACTTTAAATATATCATAACCATCCAACAGCCACGATAACTGCTCTGGCGTAATCGCAACCACTACATCGAGTGATTTCTTTGGCCATGGAAACTTATCCTGCTCTAAGCGCTTCTGCCATAGGCAAAAACCACTGCGATCAAAATATAAAATCTTAATCACAGATCTCGTTTTACCACTAAACACAAATAAATGCGGTTCCATCAGCTTTCCCATCTGTGCTGATTCAACAATCTGACTTAATCCATTAATGGCTTTGCGCATATCCACAAAATCTCTGTGGATAAATACCTTTTTGAATTGGTTTGGTGATTTCATGCTAGACCTTGAATCACCTGCGTGATGATTTCAGCAACCCAACGAGCATCTGGTAAATTATTTTTTTGTGGACGATTTGAACTTTTTAATTCTGCTGCCTCGACGATGACCGGCATAAATGGTGATTGGTGCTTTCTTTTTTTTGATGCTTTGCTTTTTGGAATAATTTTTTTGCTATTCAAATTCGAAAAATATTCTTTCCAGCGGTACAGAGCTGATTTTGAAATTTTATTTTCTTGGCTGTAACCATGAATACCGCCTTCATGTAAGGCTGCATTTTTAATATGCTCGTTCCAATAATTAATTCTTGCTTCTTTTGTTAACTGCATTACTGACTCCTTTTTTTTGATATAGTCAGTTTGCTAATATTTTTTTGCGTACTCAAATAGAGCTGATGGATCGCTTACAATTTATCTTATTATTGTCACTCATGGGGTTTATCTCAGGCTGTGCAACAACCACTGGCCGATTTAAAATGATTAGTACCCAAGTCAACTCAAGTACTTCAAGCTCTGAAAACAAAGTGACTGGTGAATCTTGCAAAAGATCAGTTCTATTTATTCCCTATGAACGAGAAGGAAACCTAGAAGATGCTGTTGATAATGCAGTTCAAAAGGTCTCTGGCGCCAACACGTTAATTGATGTCAAAGTAAAGCAAGAGCGCCTAATTACAATATTTTATAACTATCGTTGTATCGTGGTCGAAGGTACAGCCGTTAAATTATAGGAAATTTCTAGAGCCATGACAAAACTTAGCCACATTGACATCAATGTTTCCGACTATGCAAAGAGTATCAGATTTTATGACTTGATCTTAAAGCCTCTTGGGTGGAAGCGTCTTGTTTGTCATAAAGAATTCACAACATTTTGTGATGACTCTATGAAAATTTGCTTGTGCCCAACGGATAAAAACTATCTTTCCGATGGCTTTCATAGAAAAAGAACTGGTCTTAATCACTTAGCTTTTTATGCTCAATCAAAACGTGAAGTCGATGAGTTTTATAAGAATGTCTTGATTAAGAATGGTATTCCTTGTCTTTATGAAAAAGCTCCCTCTGGAGATGATGCTTATTATGCTGTTTTTTTTGAAGACCCTGATCGCATCAAATTAGAAGTCGTATTTGCTCCAAAATATTGTGATCTATCGGATTGGACCAATACAATTAAGGACAACTTTGACCCTTACGACGGTAAGATTTATTGATGAAGGGCTATTGGCAAAAATGAAAAAAGATCTCCTGCTCAACAGTATATTTTTGAAAAACAGGCTTATTGAAAATGGAATTAAGCAATGGTGGCTTGCTGAACAGGTCGGCGTTGACAGAAAAACTGTCATTCGCTGGGTGCAAGGACAAGTCAAATCAATTCAAACTGAAAATGCAGAAGCCTTATGTAGGATTTTGAATTGCTCTCTGGATGATTTATGTTTGCAAAATGAAGCTGATCAACTAGCGACACCACAAGATCAAAAAATTGCGGCAGAACTTCTTTTGCAAAGTTCTCTTGTTGAAAAACTTGGTCCTATTGGAGAATGGAACGTGATCGAAAGTCTTCTCAAGGCAACTATCGTTCCAAATTTACCTGCTGATGAGATCGGAAGAGC
>CALBHK010000211.1 GCA_937894565.1 uncultured Chlamydiae bacterium | reverse complement strand
GATCTACACAGGCGAAGACACTCTTTCCCTACACGACGCTCTTCCGATCTACTGCCGCTCACGGTAGAACTATATTTTGGAAATTAGATCAACAGTATTTGCACGCGAAAGGAGCAGTACAATGTCGGTAATTAAAAAATTAAGTATATCGGACATTCCGCACCCTAGTCAGGACTTTTCCTAATTAAATTTTTCTATTTAAAAAAAATCAGCATTGATGTAGATTCTCACCCAAATAAGCATACATTTTATTTTTACTGTGTTTGTTTAGCATGCTTTTATTGTGTTCAGACATAGCCATACCTGATTTTTGGGAAAGAAAAACCATAAGCTTGCTTGAAAAGTCGCCATATTTCATCGTTATTACATTGATTATAAGTATTCAAGTAGCAGCCCCTGATGGGTTTAGATAGATTTCGCTGGCTAGTTTACCAAAATGCCTTATTATTTTTCTTAAAATGGCATTTAGATTCACAACCAGCTTTTGCACCTGGTTTCCAGTCCTGACCGATAGTTCATTTACGACTCGAAATAAAAAATAGACCCAACGTAAACTGGGTTTTTGAGTGGGTTTTTTCATTGCATCAGGGATGGTTTCATTGCTGGCTTGTAGTGATTGTTGTAATTCATATTCAGACACACCATACACCATGAGACATAAGGTCATTACCATCATCAATGCTTCAATGCGTTCTGGTGTTTTTAAAAAAACAGAATCGACTTGAAATGTGTCATCTTTTATAAATTTGAAGCTACACTCCACGCCAGACTGTGCTTTATACTCTAATAAAACATCGGCATTAGATAGCAATGTCTCGTCCAACTGATTTGTAGCCAATACAAACCGTCCTTTTTTGGCGCGGATTATCGCTACTTTTTCCTCGTTTAAACTTAAAGTATATTCAATTTGATAGCCAATAATCTCAGGTAGCTCATCTGCTTTTGGTCGTCCTTTGCCTTTATGTTTTTTTACTTCAACTACATGGGTTACCACATCATGAAACTTGAGCTTCTTTTTTTGAGATTCAATTTGACGATGCGCATCCATCTGACAGGTAAATAATTGATTACTTAAATGCCACCATGCCTTGTTTTGTTCCGTTTCCGCTTTTTTAATAGTGCGTTCTAGGGTTTTATTTTCACGATGGTAAGCTGCCTCAGAAAAAAATATCAACCAACGTTGCTTCACACCACCATACTCAGAGTCGGTTGCATAATAAGAATAGCCATTGGTTAATTTAATCCAGGAAATTTTTGAATCTGGCATTGAAACCAGCGAGCGCACTTCTTTAATATGTTCTGGTGCACGTGAAATCCAGAACAAATTCCCACTGTTCTGTAAGATATTTGAATACATTGCGCTGTCACCAACATAAATAAAGTCTTTAGCTTCTGCAAGACCCTGGCAAAGTTGTCGTATTTTCACCGCAGCAGCTGGCATCGTGCTTTTATCAGACGCATTGCCACTATGAGATTCCATCCATAATGGAAAATTACTCGCACCGGTCGTTGCTAATAATAATACCATTTGTTTTAAATCATGACGCCCTGATTTTGCATGGCCGCGCGCTGGCTGAACCCTCATTGCCTCGGATTGGGATATAACACTATCTTCAGATGAATCATAATCACCATACAAGCTTAATGTAGTTGTATCAATATGTATGCCTTTGCCTAACAAATTTCGTGACTGACCAATAATAAGACTTAATTCCGTGAATAGTTTAGTGCTGCCATATTCCGATATAGCATCCAAACAACGCCCCGTTGCGTCATCATTGAACCATTCCGCCTGCACAGGACGATTAAAAAGACGATTTAGGGGTTTATCACTTAAAAAGTCAGGAAATAAATACAAACGACTATCGATAAAGCCCAATCCATTCATAATCATAGCAGAAATACGCTCGCCATGACTTACCTTTGAGCCATGTGAAGCACTAATAGGCAGCCTATGATCTATTAAATCAATTAAATTTAAGCTATCTATTTTATCAGCCACCAAACCAAGATGGCCTATATGGCTGGAAGAAAATTGTTCCTCTTGAAAAACATCCATTGTATACTACGCAACATCTATAAAATCTGGAATTATATATAAAATCACTAGGATAGCCAGACGTTCACATCAAAATAATTGATTTTTTTAAACATTGGAATTAATTACAAAAAGTGAACTGAAGGGTGCGGAATGTCCGATTTAAATACAATATTAAAAATGAGCCTAATCTATAAACTGCTCTAGGCTTATTGGATGTAAAATTAAGGCTGCTGATAAGATTCTATGTGGTTAGCCAAACTAATCAAGGTTTCTTTATGCGGTATTTTTTATGATCTTAAATTGAGTGATATCATTATTTTTTTGATAAATAGATATAGTTTGTCCATCAATGATCAGAAAACCATCAAAGCTCTCCTGTTGAGCAAAGGCTAAGGGTAGAAATTTCTTGTCGATATAATCTACATGAGTAGCCATTTGCCTTATCAATTCTTGAGATTCGGTCAATTTTAGTGCAAATTTATAGGCGAATCCCATAAAGATTATAGATAGAACACTGAGCCCCATATGTCGAAAAAAAGTAGCCTTTTTATCTCGCCATACGGTATACAAATAACCTATTTTTAAAAAAATACCAATGACAAATAACCAAATAGGTATGCAAAGCAATAATGTTAGCAGGCTTAACGTATGAGGAAGTTGATTGGGAGACATATGAAAAAGGGTTTGTATTTCTTTAGAACTGATAATGTGCATTGATTGGTAGATTACATACCCTAATATAGACCCAAAGAAAGTAATAATAATTTTCCAAGGGGTTTCATTGTAATATTTAACTGTCTTTGGAAAGTAGTGGCCTATTGCTCTGTAGGCTGAAAAAGTGCATAGCAAGATAACGGGATAAATTATAAAAGGGCTACTTGAAAAAAAATCTAATATATCAAATAAAGTCTGCATCTTAATTACCTGGATAGTATGTATTATGAAAGATTCCTATGGCTGTTCACGGAATCTATACCATTATAAGGAGAAGTAATAATTAAAGTAGTTATGTTTTAAACAAATAACTCTGGGGGTACATTTGGGGGTATATTTTCAACGTTAATAAAAATAACCATTTAAATACAACAAATTAACAGTGCCCTTCCATATCTGGATCAAAACAGCTTCCTCAATAGACCTTTTAGGTAGACAAAAATTTCTGCTGATAGGTATGTATTTTTTGGCTTCGAGCAGCATCCAATTGGCCTACATCTATGGTAGGCATAGTAACATCCATTTGTTTCTTACCTCTTTGAATAGATACTGTGACCTTTTCACC